>CAXSIE010000343.1:0-6195 GCA_964237295.1 uncultured Flavihumibacter sp.
TTTCTTCCGATACCAGCAGGGCCATTGACAAGATAGCATATATTAAGTCTGGTAAATTGGGAATGCAGTTTAAACGGCGCTTTTGGGAAGAAGATGAAATGATCTATGGGGGAATCACCTATACTAACAATTTATTGTACCAGATATTTTATCCTTCAAACGATTATCAAAGCAACAAAGGGTTGTTATTAGGGTATTATAATTTTAATGAACGGGCCAGAACGGTGGGTGAGATGTCGTACAAGGAGCGTGAAAAACTTGCTTACGAGAAGGGTATGTTAGTGCATCCCCAGTATGAAAAAGAGTTCGATAACAAATCGTTTTCCGTAAGCTGGCACAAAACAAAATATAACATGGGTGCCTGGGCTATTTATTCTGAAGAAGAAAGGCAGTCATTATATAAAAAATTACTGGTACCGGATAAGCAGGTTTATTTTGCCGGAGAACATTTAACGTATTTAAACGGATGGATGGCAGGTGCTTTTGAATCGGCAAGAACTGTTGTAACAGCTCTTCATTCCAGGGTGAATGAGCAGCATGTTAATTATAAAACGGTTAAATGAATATTGAGGTATTTAGATTCATAATCATGAAAACATTTCCATACTAATTCCATAGCAATCTTAAATAATAATTTAATTAAATCCATTTTATGCATACACCATTAAAACGCAGAGAATTATTAAAAAGAGGCGCCTTACTAACGGGCGGCTTGTCATTACTAAACGCTACCCTGGTAAGTAATGTGTTTGGAAGATCTTCTTTTACTAAAAAATCTTCTGAAGCAAAAGGCTTCATCAGCTCCGATATGGAAGCTCTTGAAACAACACCTCCTGCCATAAGAGCAAGGCTGCTTGCAAATGAAAATCCTTTCGGACCATCAGCAAAAGCAAAACAGGCAATATCTGAAGCAATTGAATTGTCTTATCAATATCCGCAAGACAGCCGTAAAACGCTTGAAGGGAAAATAACCGCTTATGAAGGTGTAAAAAGTGAAAATTTATTAATGGCTGCAGGTTCTTCGCCATTATTATTAGCTGCCGCCCTTCATTACGGTAAAGGAACGATTGTTTCCGCCACTCCAACCTACGAAGACCTATTAAAGCATGCAGAACAATTAGGTACAAAAGTAGTGAGGGTGCCACTAACGGCTGATCATGTGTACGACCTTGATGCTATGGAAAAAGCTATAGACAGCAATACTTCACTGGTATATATCTGTAATCCTAACAATCCTACCGCCACGGTAGTAGATAATGCCCGGTTAAAAGCTTTTTGTGAAAGGGTTTCAAAAAAAACTACGGTATTTATAGACGAAGCTTATATTGATTATCTCGATGACCCAAAAAGTATTTCTTTAATTGACAGTGTAAAGAAAGGTCAGAATATCATTGTTGCCAGAACTTTTTCAAAGCTTTACGGATTTGCCGGCCTGCGTGTAGGATACCTTATTGCCCAGCCGGAAACCGTTAAAAAGCTAAGCATGTACACTTTAGGTCCGATGAGCATATCTGCCACATCATTTGCCGCAGCAGTGGTTGCCTACCAGGATAAAGAGTACCTGCAGGATGCTTTTAACAAAACTATGGAATCAAAAAAATTCTTGTATGCCACATTAAAAAAGGAAGGTTATGATTTCATACCATCATCAGCAAACTTTGTAATGTTCCCGGTAAAAATGGAAAGTAAAAAGTTTGCCGAAGAAATGATGAAAAGGGGAGTGGGCGTACGTTCCTGGAAGTTTGAAAATAAGGAATGGTGCCGTGTTAGTATCGGCAGAATGGATGAGATGGAAGCGTTTGCCGCTGCATTCAAGGAGCTTTCTTAGGGTGCCAGGTATGGGGTATGAGGTATGGGGTATGAAATAACGAATGTCAACGTTTCCTATTCAATAAACAACTTTTAATAATAATACAAATAGAGATGAAAAAAATTGTATTGATCTGTATAGTATCTGTTGTTGCGCTAAACGCTATTGCCCAGATGCCAAAGGGCATGACGATGGAGCAATACGAAAAGGCAAAAACATTTATCATTAAAGATCTGGACAATGATACATATGTAAAGTTTGATAACAATACCTATGTAATGGACAGGTATGAAGGTAAAAAGCCCTATTTTATTACCGGTGATGATGGTATGAAGAAAAGGATTGACCTATATAGTCTTTCATCTAAAGCTGAAGGAAATTTATTAGGAACGGTAATTTATTACACTAATGAAAAAGGGAAATTATATGTTTCCTGTTTACCTAATGTTTCATCAGACGGAAAAGTCTGGAATAAATATTTTGAAGACATACATGCTATTGATAAAGAAGAAAAGTTCTATGTATTGAAACTGTCTTACATATTATCGAAGGAATACAGTTTTCAGCAATACAAATCATCTTTAAAAGGAAAAGAAATTGACAGGTCTGAAGCGGGCACTTATGGAAATGATATCTGTTTTCCCGGCGATGAGGAAGTGGCTATGGCCAACGGCACTAAAAAATTATTAAGTGAAATCAAATCCGGTGATAAAGTTATTTCAGTGGACCCTGTAACGCATCGGCCTGCGGTAGTTAATGTAAAAAGTGTAACAGTTCATGAAGCAAAAAATTATGCCATTACTCATTTACTATTAATGCATGCAAACAGTAAAACAACTTCCGCCGGTATTGAGGTGCAGCTGTTTTCAAGGCAGTTGGAAGCGACTCCCAATCATCCTGTAACAACAAAAACCGGTTTGAAAAATATCGGTTCGGTACAGGAAGGTGAGGAGGTTTTTTGCAGGAACGAACAAACAGGAAAGTATGATGCATTTATAGTTATAGATAAAACCGAAATGGCAAAAGGAATTCAGAAAGTTTACAACATGAATGCGGATGCCGGAAGCACTTTTATTATCAATAATGTGATGGTAATGCAAAAGCAGATGAGCCAGTAAATAATGATCGATAAGTGAGCGCTCTGCTTTTTAGAATTTTTAACCATAAGGCAGGAAGAAAACAGGGCACAAAGGCTTTTAAATTAAAAGCCTTTGTGCCCTGTTTGGTTTAAAATACCTGTCAGGATTGCATTTTACTCATCAGGCTGAAATGATAGGTATGCGCTATAAAATTTCTTTGTTAAAATTTATTGTTAATTATAAATAAAATTTATATTTATTGTAATTTCTATAGCTCGCCTTTGAAAAAACAGAAAGTTGCCATTTTATTTAGTTTTTTTTACCATTTCAAATAAAATTTAAGGAAAATGAAAAAAAGAATACCCTTTTTCTTATTGGTGCTGGCAGTAGTTCTTGGCCTGGTCTATCCTTCTGTTCAACCAATAGTGGATGCAAAAAACAAAATTGATACCGGTGACACGGCATGGTTGCTGGTAGCAACAGCCCTGGTACTTTTAATGACTCCGGGTCTTGCATATTTCTATGGAGGCATGGTAAGAAAAAAGAATGTAATCTCTACTATGTTACAGAGCCTTGTATGTATGGGTGTTATTACCGTATTATGGGTAATGTTTGGTTTCAGTCTTGCTTTTGGTGATGATATTGGAGGTTTTATTGGAAATCCTTCCACTTTTTTCATGATGAAAGGCATGGTAGGTAATGCAGTCTGGCCTTTGGCTCCTACTATTCCTTTGGTTTTATTTGCGATGTTCCAGTTAAAGTTTGCGGTTATTACTCCGGCACTGATCACAGGTGCTTTTGCAGAACGTATCCGTTTCAATTCATACCTTATCTTTATTTGTTTGTTTTCAATTTTTATTTATTGTCCCCTTGCTCATGCCACCTGGCATCCAAACGGATTTTTCTTTCAAAAAGGGGGGCTTGATTTTGCGGGAGGTACTGTTGTACATATGTCAGCGGGCTGGGCGGCACTTGCGTCTGCCATCTTCCTTAAGAGAAGGAATGCCGTTGAGCATGCACAGCCTGCACGTATCAGTTATGTTATATTAGGTACGGGCTTGCTTTGGTTTGGATGGTTCGGCTTTAATGCCGGTTCCGCCGGTGGTGCCGGTACCCTTGCTGCTACAGCTCTGGCTACCACAACAACCGCTTCCGCGGCTGCCGCCATGGCATGGATATTCTTTGATATGTTCCGCGGAAAAAAACCTTCTGCTATGGGCGCCTGTATCGGAGCGGTGGTAGGACTGGTAGCCATTACGCCTGCTGCGGGATATGTTAGTGTAACGCATTCTATCATTGTTGGTGTGGCGGCTGCCGTAGTAAGCAACCTGGTAGTGATCTGGCGCTCGCGTACCACTATTGATGATACATTGGATGTGTTTCCATGTCATGGTGTGGGTGGTATGATGGGAATGTTATTAACGGGTATATTCGCAAGCCAGAGTGTTAACGCCGCCAATACTACCGGCAATGGTTTGTATTATGGTGAAACCAAATTGTTCCTGGTTCACCTGTTGGCTCTTGTAATGGTATCGATATTTGCTTTTGTTGGTTCTTATCTTTTGCTGATGCTTACGAATGCGGTAAGTCCGTTGCGTGTTTCGGCGGAAGAAGAAATTCAGGGACTGGATCTTAGCCAGCATGATGAAGAGCTGTAAATTAATAAATTAAACACAGAAAACAGCCGGAGTAAGAAACATAGAGAACACAGCCGTTTTCTATGATTCCTGCTCCGGTTTTACTCTGTTTTTAATTACTGTTTATTTTTTTCCACTTCCCTGATATGATACTCCTGTATTAACGGCGGGTTTTCCGGGGTTAATGTAAAGCTTACTTCTATATTTGATTTTTCGCCTTCCATAATAAACGATCCCCGTAAATTATTACTTGCAATAAATTCGTTGATACGAACAATCTTACCGGCTTTCTCAAATATTGCCGTAGCTTCTTTTTTCAGGGAATCGGGAAAATAATCCATAAAAAAGTTTACCGCAAAAATGCCGCTGGCTGCTGCATTGTTCCATTCGGGTAATAACCTGATCAATTCATTCTTTCTCTGATTCAATATCGGAGACACCTGCAATAGCCGGGGTTGCAGGGATGCGAGGGTAATAAGGGTGTCTAGCGCCTGTACGTTCACATAACCTGCGGATGCATAGGTCAGGTTGGCAAAAGTAATAATGCCTATGCCATAGTCAGGTAATATTTTCCAGTCACTACCAAATCCCGGCAATCCGCCGCTATGGCCAACTTTTACTTTTCCATCACAATCTTTTGTCCAGCTCAGGCCATAGCAATAAGCGCTGGCCAGTGCACACGACCGTCCGCTTGGGTATTTATACAACGCATTTAATGATGGAACGTTCCATGGATGCTGCATCTCCCGGACCGAACTTCTATTGAGGGGGCCGGTTTCTTTATCGTTACCGGCAGGCCATACGGATAGATGAAAGGCCACATATTTGCTGAAATCTTCCATTGAAGTGATCATTCCACCCATCGCTCCATAGGCGCCGTCTTTTAATAACGGTTGCTTTACCCAGGTACCGTTAAGCCAGCGGTATCCTAAGGCTAATTCGCCGTCGGGCACATCACTGTAATCCCAGTATGTATGAGTCATCCCAAGTGGTGTCCAGATGTTATCTTTGATGTATTGCTGGTAAGATTGTCCGGAGACTTTTTTTATTATGTATCCCAGCATTGCAAAGCCCATGTTGCTGTATTCATAAGCGGTTCCGGGATTATTAGAAAATGAAATCCCTTTTTTGATCATTGTTATCATTTCATCCTCTGTAACCGCGAGCTGACGATCGCCCCAGGGGTTGTCTTCAGGAAAACCTGCAGCATGCGATAATAGATGCCGGACAGTAATAGGTGCAGCATCGCTTGCAGGATATTGTTGATCTTTTAATTCCGGTATATACAGATAAGCAGGATCATCCAGTTTCAATTTCCCTTCGTCCCTGAGTTTTAGTATAGCCATTGCTGTGAAGCTCTTTGTCATGGATGCAATACGGAAGCAGGATTGAGCATTTACCTGGATTTTTTTCTCGATATCTGTATAACCTGTACTGTAGGTGTGGATGAGTTTTCCATCTGCCACCAATCCATAAGCAATGCCGGGAAAATGATTTTTATCGGCGTAGTCTTTAAATATTTTATCAATCGCCGGCAATGCTTTCTCTATATCTTTTATTCGCTTTGAATTTGTTTGGGCCATGGACGTAAAAATGTTGACGAAAGATATTGTCAGCAAAAAAGATAGTTTGTAAATTTTCATTTGTCAGTTTTTTGGTTATCACTTGT
>CAXSIE010000344.1:0-5695 GCA_964237295.1 uncultured Flavihumibacter sp.
TTCAGATCAGTCGCCTGTTGCAGGGGCTTCTGTTTCAGTTAAAGGAACAACAAGAGGTACCAACACCGACGCGGCAGGCAAATTCTCCATTGATGCTGCTACCGGAGAAACTATAATAGTAACTTCTGTCGGGTTTACTTCCTACCAGGTAAAACTGGGTAAAAGCGCCTCACTTTCTATTTCACTGGAATCAGGTTCCACCGAGCTGTCAAATGTAGTGGTGGTAGGTTATGGAACCCAGAAAAAGACCAGTTTAACAAATTCGGTGGTGCAGATAAGCGGCGGCGACCTGACAAGGCGGCCGGTTTCTAACGTACAGCAGTCGTTACAAGGACTGGCTCCCGGAATAACGGTGCTGGACAGGGGAGGATCGCCCGGAAGGTCAAATGCTACTATCCGCGTACGCGGCATCACCACCTTTAACATCAACAGCGCTTCCACCAGCGGTTACGACCTGGGAAAAAATGATGCGCTTGTTATCGTTGATGGCATCGAACAAAGGCTTACTGATATCAATCCCGATGATATCGAATCGGTTTCCGTTTTAAAGGATGCCTCATCAACGGCCATCTACGGTTCCAGGGCTACCAACGGAGTAATACTGATCACCACTAAAAGAGCAAAGGGAAATAAATTATCTGTCAATTACAATGGATATTATGCCATACAGAAATCAATCAACAATCCTGAGATGATGGATCTTGCCTCCTACATGAAGGAACAGGTGATAGCCTACACCAATGCAGGCGCAGTGCTTCCAGACAGGTTTAAAGACGCTTCTATCCAGAACTGGATAACAGCTACCGACAGGGAAAAGTATCCTTTGCCCAATACCTGGTTTCAGACCGTTTTGCATACCGCCCCTCAAGAGAACCACAGCTTCTCGGTGGCAGGTGGCAATGATGTTATAAGAGCAAGGATGAGCCTTCGCTACCTCGACCAGGGTGGGATCGTTACCAACTTCGATGACAAGATCCGCGAACTGAATATCAATACAGACTTCAATGCCTCACAAAAAATAAAGTTCAGCGCCAATCTAACCTACCGTTACAATAATTCAAAGGCAACAATTGTAGAACCGTTTAACTTTTTCCTTCATGGCTCTTTATGGGCCGTTCCAAAATATGCCGATGGAACCTATGGCCTGAGTCCGCAGGGAAATAATCCGTTGATGTATATTGAGAAAGGAGGCATTTCCAACCAATACAACGACTATCTTTTAGGAAATGTAAAAGGAGAATGGGAAATTATAAAAGGACTTAAATTGTCTTCGCAGTTTGCCGCAAGAATGACTTTTACACAACAGAAAAACTTTACCAACTCCTATACCAATGTTGATAAGAACACCAACATCACCAAGATAGTCGCCAACAACAGCTTAACGGAAACAAGAAACAACCTTCGGGAATATACATTGAATAACCTGCTGACATATGAGAAAAGTTTTGGCAAACATGATATTAAAGCACTGGCAGGCTATTCGCAGATAGACAATACACAAACATTTTTAACTGCCTACCGCGAAAGGTTTTACAACAACGATGTTCAATCCATTGGACAAGGAACCAATGACGGCACTAAAAGCAATTCAGGTAATGACGCCGGATTTGGCTTACGCTCTTATTTTGGAAGAGTGAATTATGCATACAATGGAAAATATCTCTTCGAAGCAAATGGAAGGTATGATGGCTCCTCAAAATTTACAGGTAACAAACGTTACAGTTTCTTTCCATCATTTTCTGCAGGCTGGAGAATATCGGAAGAGAATTTCTGGAAGTCACTTCACCAGACAGTGAATGATTTAAAATTCCGTGGCTCATACGGCAGTACAGGTAACCAGTCTGTTGATTTATACAGTTACTATGCTTCCCTGGGTTTAACAACATACACCTTTAGCGGACTGCCCGTTCAGGGTTATCGCCCTACAACGCTTGCCAATGCCGAGCTTGGCTGGGAAACAACTACCCAAACCAACCTGGGATTAGACGCTTCGTTCCTCAATAACCGATTATCCGTTACCGTTGATTATTATAAGAAACTTACTTCCAATATTTTATTGAATCTCGACATACCTGCAACCGTTGGACTAACAGCGCCACCGCAAAATGCCGGCTCCGTTGAAAATAAAGGATACGAATTTTCAGCAAGCTATCGCAGTAAGAACGGTCAGCCCGGATTGCGGTATACCATCAGCGGCAACTTCAGCATTAACAACAACAAGGTAGTGGATCTGAAAGGTACCGGCCCTTATATTACCGGTTCCGACATTGATCCCCGCTATATTATTAAAACCGGATTGCCGGTGAATACTTTATGGGGATACAAAACTGATGGCTTGTTCCAGTCACAGGATGAAGTAAGCAAGTATCCAACGTTATCACCCAATTCAAAAGCCGGTGATGTTAAATACCTCGATCTGAACAAGGATGGAAAGATTGATGCAAACGACATGACCAACATCGGGTCAACTTTTCCCAAATACACCTTCGGATTGAATGGTGATTTCAGCTTTAAAAATTTTGAATTGAACATCCTGTTCCAGGGCGCCGCAAAAGTTGATACCAGGATCTCCGGCGCACTTGCTGAAATGGGCAACCAGGAAGGATTTACCCATAAAATTTATGCAGATAATTACTGGACACCCGATAACCCCGGCGCACGTTTTCCACGCCCGCTTAAATTCGACCTGCGCAACGTTGCTACTTCCGACCGTATGGTGTTTGACGGCTCTTACGTTAGATTGAAGAACCTGCAACTGGGCTACAGCCTTCCTGCCGGTTTAATAAAAAAAGTCTTTATGAGCAGGGCTACTGTTTACGTATCGGCTACCAATATTTTTACCATCTCAAAGCTTAATGAATGGAACCTCGATCCGGAAGTGGAATCCGGGAGGGCCGTATATTATCCTCAAACCGCTTTATATACTTTCGGACTAAACCTGCAATTTTAACCGGCATTACCATTATTAAAAGAAGCGTCATGAAAATTTATAATCTGTATATTGTTGCTGTTGCTTTACTGGTTTTTTCATCCTGTAAGAAAGACCTGCTTGATACGGTTCCTAATGACAGGCTCGCTACCGACCTGTTCTGGAAAACCGAGAACGATGCAAAGCTGGCAGCAAATGCTTTATACACCGATCTTGATGGAACAAACGTTATAAGCTGGGACGCTTTAACCGATATCGCACACACCAACCAGCCTTTTGATGTACAGGCTTATATTGAACTGGGAACGTATGATATCTCAAGCGCCAAAGTGTACACTGAATGGCAGTCTGCTTATAAAGGGATACGCGCTGCAAATTATTTCCTTGAGAACATAAGCAAGGTTCCTTCTGCAAATGCAACGCTGATAAACCAATTTACCGGTGAAGCAAAAACATTAAGGGCTTACCAGTATATTAAGCTGGCCGGATTGTATGGTGATGTTCCGCTTGTTACCACTTCGGTAACTATCGCAGAAGCCTCAGCGCTAAAGCGCACACCGATAACGCAGGTGTATGATTTTATTGACAAAGAACTTACGGAAGCGGCGGCACTTCTTCCCGCTACTTATGGTGCTGCAGACAAAGGCCGGATCACTAAAGGCGCTGCGCTTGCTTTGAAGGCAAGATCCGATCTGTTTGCCGGACGTTACCAGCTTGCCGTTGATGCTGCCGACCAGGTAATGAAGTCTAACAGTTACGCCTTGCTGGAATCTTACCAGAAACTATTTTTGTATGCCTCTGAAAATAACAAAGAAGTAATACTGGATAAGGAATTTATAAAAGACAGCTACTCGAATAATATTTTTTACCTGATTGGTCCTTACAGTCAGAAGAACAGCAACAGCACTTATGTACCTACAAAAGCTTTGGTGGATGCCTATGAAACAACAGATGGTAAAAGTATCACTGACCCTTCAAGTGGATTTGATCCTTTCAACCCTTACCTGAAGCGTGATCCCAGGTTACGCTTTTCCGTTTACCTGGATGGTGACCTGCTGCCCAGTGGCGTTGCGTTCAGGCCTAACCCAACCAGCGGTACTGCTGATGCTATCGGAAGTACTTATATCGCTTCTACCACCGGATTCAATATAAAAAAATATATAAATACGGAAGATTTTGCTAATCCCTCCAACAGCGGTATCAATATTATTTTGCTTCGCTATGCGGAAGTGCTGCTAACGTATGCTGAGGCTAAAATAGAATTGAACCAACCGGATCAGACAGTGTATGATGCCATTAATGCGGTTCGCAATAAAAGGGATGATGTTAAGCTGCCTAATATTAATACCGGGCTTTCGCAGTCTGCATTAAGAACCATTGTAAGGCATGAAAGAGAAGTGGAGCTGGCGTTTGAAGGGCAACGGTTGTTTGATATCCGCCGCTGGAAGATTGCCGAAAATGTGATGACAGGACCGGTTTATGGAATCACGTATGTAAGTAACGGGCAACTGGTAACGGTGCAGTCTGTTGCCTTCAACAGGGTGTTCGACAAGTCACGTCATTACCTGTGGCCGATTCCACAAAAGGAAACAAACCTGAATTCGAATTTAACGCAGAATCCGAACTGGTAAGAAGAAGGCGTGAGGTATGGGGTATGGGGTATGAGCGGGTTTTACTTCTGAAGTCAGCGTTTGAGGTTGAGGATGTATCTTTCAATCAAAGACTTAGGAAGTCGATACCTGCTTCGGAAGCCTAGGCCCTGCTTCAGCAGTACTTAAACTTACCGTTAATAATTAACAATTAACCATTATAATCATGAACAGATTCATAATAACATTATTTTTCCTAGGGTTAGCACATTCCTTTGCACAGAAAACTCCTGCACATCCGAATATCGTTATCATCTTCATGGATGATATGGGTTACGGGGATCCCGCCTGTTACAACGGCCTGCAATATCAAACCCCTAACATAGACCGCCTGGCGGCACAGGGCATGCGGTTTACAAATTTTTATGCGGCTCAGGCGGTTTGCTCCGCTTCAAGGGCGGGTTTGCTTACGGGCTGCTATCCTAACAGGCTGGGACTTTCAGGCGCTCTGATGCCCTGGGCGAAAATTGCATTGAATCCTAAAGAAGTAACCATCGCTTCCATGCTTAAAAAGAACGGCTATCATACCGGCATGGTGGGTAAATGGCATCTGGGGTCAAAAGCGCCTTTCCTGCCCATTCATTACGGCTTCGATGAATACCTGGGACTGCCTTATTCAAATGATATGTGGCCTTTTGATTACGCGGGAGCGCATATCAAAGACACGGCTGATGCCAGGAACAAATATCCCGAACTTCCTTTACTCGATGGTGACAACCCTGTGAGATATATCAAGTCACTTGAAGAACAGGGACAACTTACCGGAATCTACACCAAACGCGCCACAGACTTCATCAAAAAAAATAAAAGCCATCCTTTCTTTTTATACCTCGCACATTCTATGGTGCATGTACCTATCGCGGCATCTCCAAAATTCCTGGGCAAAAGTAAACTGGGATTGTTTGGTGATGTAATGATGGAAGTTGACTGGTCAGTAGGAGAGGTGATGAAAACGTTGGAAGAGAACGGCCTTGATAAAAATACGCTGGTAGTTTTCACCAGTGATAATGGTCCCTGGCTGCGTTTCGGCAATCATGCCGGTAATACCGGAGGCTTGCGTGAAGGAAAAGGATCAAGCTGGGAAGGTGGGCAAAAGGAGCCTTGCATCATGCGATGG
>CAXSIE010000344.1:5705-6195 GCA_964237295.1 uncultured Flavihumibacter sp.
CCCGATGCCAATCCCCGTGATGAACTGGTGTATTATTACCGCACCAACAGCCTGGAAGGAGTAAGAAAAGATCGCTGGAAATTAGTGTTGCCCCATATATCACAAACGTATAAAAAAGTGCCCCCGGGAAAAGATGGTTTCCCATCTCCTTACATGGAAGAAAAAACAGAACTTGCATTGTTCGACCTTAGTGTTGATCCTGGTGAAACTGTTGACGTAAAGGCTGCCAATCCCGAAATAGTAGCAGGTTTGCAGGCGCTGGTGGAAAAATACAGAAAAGATCTGGGGGATGATCTTACCAAAACCCCATGTGCCAATTGCAGGTCATCGGTAGTATTGCCTTAAGCAATTTTTAATTACCAAATAAATAAAAGAGGTTGTACAGAAAACGTTTCTGTACAACCTCTTTTTATTTACGCTGTAGCTAAAAAATGAACGCTTACTTTTCCACAACTTTAAAAACCTTTCCATTACCATAAGCCAGCACATA
>CAXSIE010000345.1:0-317 GCA_964237295.1 uncultured Flavihumibacter sp.
ATGATCACGGTCGTATGATCCATTATCAATTCCCATAGCGGAATCCCATACCATGTTAAAGCCGTCGAACTCATAAAGGGTGGTAAGTGTATCGGGTGTTTCTTCATACAAATCAGGATAAGCAAACCTTCCGCCTAATGCTGATATGGACTTTGGAATGGGGGATTTCATACCTAACAGGCCATAATCAAGAAGATGTACTCCCCAGTCAGTCATTAAACCGCCTGCATAATCCCAAAACCAGCGAAAATTAAAATGAAACCTGCTTGAGTTGAAGGACCTTTTAGGTGCCGGTCCTATCCATTGGGCAAAATCAA
>CAXSIE010000345.1:327-6186 GCA_964237295.1 uncultured Flavihumibacter sp.
TTCTGCCGGGCCAAGCCAGGCCGCATAATCCACACCTGCAGGAGGAGGAGTATCAGCAACAACAGGACCGGGTTTCATCCATCCCTGGTAGCACCATACTTTAACCGTTCTGATATTGCCTAATTGTCCGCTTTGAACAAAATCTACCGCGTCTTTAAAATGCTGCTGGCTGCGTTGCCATTGTCCGGCCTGCACCACTCTTTTATGTTGTTGCTGGGCGTTAACCATACTACGGCATTCTCCAATTGAATTGCCCACCGGTTTTTCAACATATACATCTTTACCGGCGGCGCAGGCATTCATCATGATCAGGGCATGCCAATGATCGGGTGTGCCTATGATAACAGCATCAATATCTTTTCGATCCAGCAGCTGCCGGTAATCACTGTATGTTTTTACCCTGGTAGTGTCAACATTCATTTTAGCCAGATCGCCCATGCGTTTATCCAAAACGTTCTTATCCACATCACAAAGTGCAACAATATTTACACCCGGCACTTTCAGTGCCGCAGTAACATCAGCCCAGCCCATTCCGTTAATGCCTATGGCGCCGATGTTCAGTTGGTCACTGGGTGCAATGCGGTTTTTAAAAATTGCAAAAGGGTGGTTTGTAAAAGAAGAAGCTACTATCCCACCGCCCAGAAGGGTAGTGGTATTTTGAAGAAAATCTCTGCGGGATGTCATTTTAAAATATTTAGCAGTGCAAAAGTTGGTAATTAAATTTCGGTTATGAAGGTAGCAACTTGTAGGGATTATTATCGGTTAATTTGATTTTTGCTTCATTCAAAAGTTTTGAACGCTTTACGGATGCGATCTCTTTAAGTTTTTAAGATTTTATTCGTTTTGAAAGTGGCTGTTTAAAGACTTTCGAAGCCTGCTTTTATAGTGCGGGATGCTGAATAAAGACCACTCCCTTATCGCTCGCTCAACAAACCTTTAACGGTTTCGTCAAACTCTTTCCTGAAAGCATCGTAATATGCCCCGGTGCCGGGACCGGTAAAACCGGTGTAAATTTTTCTTACAACCCCCTTTTTGTCGATAAATATTGAAGTAGGGAAAGCCTTTATTTTATTAAGCTGAGGCAACGTTTTTTCGGTACGCAGTGAATCCGTAACCGTAACACCGGTTATAAGTATAGGATAGTTTACATTAAACCTGTTTTGAAAGGAGGTTATAGATTTCTTTGATCTTTCAATATCCGTAGTACGCTCGTAAGCAAGTCCGATAATTTCCACACCATTCTTACTGTTGGTTCTATAATATTCACTAAGAAATTTGGTTTCATCCATACAGTTCGGGCACCATGAGCCCATTATCTGTACAATTACTACTTTTCCTTTATAGGCGTTATCAGTAATGGAAACAATTTTATCATCGGTACTGGTAAACCTGAAATTCAACTTATTTTCTCCCGGCCTGAGTGTGGTTTCTTCATATCCATCAGGAAGCACAGCTTTCGGATTGCGCTTTGCAGTCCATTTTTCCACACTAGCTGCCCCTGAATAAAAATTACCTCCGGATATGCGGTTGTCATCATCAACCTTTGCAGTAAATAAAAACGCATGACCGCCATCAAATCCTGAAAGTTTTAAGCTGTCGCCTGTTACTACGCCTTCCAGGTAACGGTAATCACCGGAGGCCGTAAGAAAGGTGCCGGTAAGTTTTGATCCCTTCTGCAGAAACTCACCTACAGCATTTAATACTTTATCATTTTCACCGGTGAATATAACAGTCCACCTTCCGCTGACTTTATGCAGTGCCGGAGCAGTTACAGGAAACCTTTGTTGCTGGTTGTATGTTGCGCTGAAAGGCAATACCAGTAATTTATCAGCACCTTTTCTTAGCCAGGAGCCCTGCATGTTGCCATTTTCATCCAGCCTCGCTGCGAAGCCGGATTCAAAAAAAGGCATTTCGATAAACACTGAATCTCCTCTGGTTTTTACATTATCAACCAATAATTTTTCATTGCCGTTCAAGACGTATAATATTTTTTGTCCAGCGCTGTCTTTGGTTTCAAAATTAAAAACGATCGCCTGGCCATCCTCCCGTTGAATAGAACTTCGCCAGATGCCATTTTTTAATACGGGCGCCGGGTCTGACCAGCTTAACGACGCAACGATTAAAATGGCCGATAGCAAACCGGAAAAGCAATAAATTATTGATGATTTTTGAAAGAATCGCATGTAATTAAGATTATTCGTTTAGTAGCGTAATAATATGGCAGGCAAAAATCGAAGGGTCTGTTCCGGTTGCAAAGATATATAGTCTAATCATGTGGACTTTTTTATTGTGAAACCTTCTTGTATAGCAGACGAACTGAATGATACATCATGCTATTGTTGGATTGAGGTTGTGGCGGATCAGCGAGCTAATGGGCCGCTTCTTCACCGCTGCCTCAGTAACCGCTTTCATAACCATCATCCTTATCCAGTTTTTTTCCGTCAGCCGCTGTTGTAGCCAGCCGGTCGCAGCGGTTATTATAAGGATTTTCAGCATGGCCTCTTACCCAGTTGAATTTTATATGGTGTTGATTTGCCAGTTCGCTATAACGAAGCCAGAGGTCCTTATTCTTTTTTCCTCCTTTAAAGTCTGTGGCCAGCCAGTTTTTCAACCATCCCTGCTCCACTGCTTTAACTATATACTGACTGTCAGAATAAATGATAATATTAAGGCCTGTTTTTTTTAATGATTCCAGCGCTGCTATCACGGCCATTAATTCCATCCTGTTGTTGGTAGTGTGGAGGTATCCTTTTGAGATCTCTTTTTCAGTATCCCCCCATTTCAAGATTGCACCGTATCCACCAGGACCCGGATTGCCGCGGGAGGAACCATCTGTATATACCACCAGTTTATTTTCAGGCATTATATTTCAATTTCTCCGGTAAGATAAGTAACCGCACTACCTGAAATATACACCCGGTCACCCGCCAGCTCACATTCCAGGTTACCCTTGCGGCCCGATAGCTGAATGGCGGAAAGTTTGTTCTTTCCAAGTTCCCTGACCCAATAGGGCGTCATCATGGTGTGTGCGGAACCTGTTACCGGATCTTCGTTTATGCCTGATTGCGGATAGAAACACCGGGACACAAAGTCTGCTTCATTACCCCGGGAAGTAACCACAATACCACGACTTTGCAAGGTAGACAGCAGGTTAAAATCCGGAGCAAGGGCTTCTATCTGCTGCTGATCCTGCACCACCGCCATATAATCGAAACTGCCTTTATAAATGGTTGCACTATTAACTTTTAATGCCGGTAAAATACTGGCAGGTGGATCTCTGACCAGTTCAAAAGGGGTAGCAGGAAAATTAAGTATAAGTTTTCCGTTTGTCGCTTTTGTAACTTTCAGCAGTCCGCTTTTTGAGTTAAAGGTTATCTCATTACCTGGGAACTCCTGCTGGTCAAACAAAACTTTAGCGGAAGCAAGGGTGGCATGGCCGCAGAGATCCACTTCAACGTTAGGGGTGAACCAGCGGATCTGATAACCTGTTTCTTCTTTCACAATAAAAGCTGTTTCACTTAAATTGTTTTCCATGCCTATTTGTTGCATCAGGCTTTCTTCCAGCCACTCTTCCAGTATAATAACAGCCGCAGGATTTCCGCTAAAAACCTTTTCTGCAAAAGCGTCTACCTGTGTAATTTTTAGTTTCATGTTGTTAAGGTATGGGGTGTTAGGTATGGGGTTTGGGGTAAATGAACAATATGTAAGGTATTTTCCTGTCGTCAAAAGTATTTAAAAAATCATTCAACATATTGAGTGTAGATATAAAAGAAATGGAAGCCAGACAGCCACCTCATTGTCTTGACTTGAAAAAGGATAACCGTTGGTATCGTGCGGTTTTTGGTTTACAGTTTTATAGGATTGCATGGTTTAACCCCGACAGGGGTGACATGATTCTTTCTGTTAAGACGCTATATGTCACCCTTTCAGGGTTCACGCTTTGGGTTTATCTGTAGCTATAATCATGTCACCCCTATCGGGGTTCTAATACACTCACATTTAATGACAGCGTTAAGCTGTCAGCTACCTCATACCTGAAACACTCCCGTCTTAAACTCCTTTATCTCGGGATTGTGATTGGCTGCATGGATACTTTGTGAAATAAGCAGACGCGTTTCAAGGGGATCTATTACAGCGTCTACCCATAAACGTGCAGCCGCATAATAGGTGGAAGTTTGTTTTTCATATTTATCTTTAATTTCATTCAGTAATTTTTTCTCTTCTTCCTGTCCTACTTCTTTTCCTTTTGCTTTCATGGAAGCTACCTGTATCTGCAACAATGTTTTGGCCGCCTGTTCTCCACCCATCACTGCAATTTTGGCTGTTGGCCAGGCATAGATAAACCGCGGGTCGTAGGCTTTGCCGCACATGGCATAGTTACCGGCTCCATAGGAGTTGCCGATTATAAATGTAAGCTTTGGAACCACCGAATTAGCTACCGCATTTACCATTTTAGCGCCGTCTTTTATGATGCCGGAATGTTCACTGCGACTGCCCACCATAAAGCCGGTAACATCCTGCAAAAAGACCAACGGAATTTTTTTCTGGTTACAGTTCATGATAAAACGCGCTGCTTTGTCGGCGCTGTCATTATAAATTACACCTCCCATCTGCATTTCGCCTTTTTTGTTCTTGACAATTTTACGTTGGTTGGCTACTATTCCAACTGCCCAGCCATCAACGCGCGCATATCCGCAAAGAATGGTTTTACCATAAAGTTCCTTAAACTGCTCAAACGAAGATTGTGAAGAGGAGGGTGATAATGCGTCGGTAATCCGTTCAATAATTTCAAGCATGTCGTAAGTCCTGGTATTATTTACCGGGATGATTCCATACAATTCCCGGGGATCCTTAGCCGGTGGAACAGATTCAATCCTGTCAAAACCGGCTGTGGGTTTTTTGCCGAGTTTGGAAACAATTTTTTTTACCTGATCCAGGCATTCCTGTTCTGTTTTAAAAAGGTAATCGGCGATGCCGCTGGTCTCATTATGTGTACGGGCGCCACCAAGGGTCTCTGCATCTACCTCTTCACCTATGGCAGCTTTAACCAGGTATGGCCCTGCTAAAAATATTGACCCGTTACCTTCTACCATAAGCGTTTCATCACTCATCAGCGGGAGGTAAGCACCACCGGCAACGCATGAGCCCATTACTGCGGCGATTTGTGTAATTCCCATTGCGCTCATATGCGCATTGTTTCTGAAAATTCTTCCAAAATGTTCTTTGTCAGGAAAAATCTCGTCCTGCATAGGTAGGTATACACCGGCGCTATCAACCAGGTAAATAACCGGCAGGTGGTTTTCCATGGCAATTTCCTGCATACGTAAATTTTTTTTGCCGCTTAAAGGAAACCATGCCCCTGCCTTAATAGTTTGATCGTTGGCTATAATTACGCATAACCTGCCGCTGATATAACCCAGTCCGGCAACGCTTCCTGCAGCAGGACAGCCACCCTGTTCTTCGTACATTTCATAGCCGGCGAAGGCGCCGATCTCAATAAATCCCGATTCTTTGTCAATAAGGTATTCAATTCGCTCACGGGCAAAAAGCTTGTTCTTGGCATGTTGTTTTTCAATAGCTTTTCTACCGCCGCCTAAAGCCAGCTTTTGGAAGCGGGTATTAAGCTGGCTCAGTAATAATCTCATCGAGTCTTCGTTCTTGTTAAATTCAAGATTCATCAGAAGAAGTTTAAAATGTGATATTCAGGGTTAAAGTTAGTTTGGAACTTTGAAAGTTTGTGAGATCAGCAATTATAAGTTAACCAATGCATTGCTAATTATGTGAATCATTAATCTTACTTTTAAAACCTGATGCAACCTCCAAAAATTAGTAGCTGGGTACTGGTATTTATCGCCGTAA
>CAXSIE010000346.1:0-3445 GCA_964237295.1 uncultured Flavihumibacter sp.
TCATATCCAACAGAACTGAACACGACAGTTTTTCCTCTGGCAGCAGCAAGGGAGAAATTACCATCCGCATCTGTAACAGTAGTAAGCTTTGTGCCCTTCACCCTCACCGTTACGCCAGGAAGTCCGTTTGATGAAGTGATGTCAACCACTTTTCCGGTAACTGCTGCCTTTTGCGAAAACGCAGGAGGAGACAGCAAAAATGCTACAATAAGAAATGCCGGAAAACATTTCAAATAATGAATAATGGGTTTTTTTAACATGATAGGCAATTTGTAATTAATGAAATTGGTGTGCATCCCCTCTCTGGTTACAAACAGTGATCGCAATGATTGTAGACATCCCGGGGATATAGGGCGTTAGTAGAAAAATGTCTTGCAAGACTTCATTGATGCAGAACTAAGAATTCCATTCCGCATATGTGGTTAAGGGGGTTTGTGAGGTGTCTCCGGCCAGAGCTGGCATCGAGCAAAAAAATGAAGGGGGACTTTCATAGACAAGCGATTTGGGTTAAGTGATAATGGCAATTACAACTCAAAATAAAATTAAGATTCAATCCAACTATCCTGATCCTACATGTACGGTCATCGTACCTTGGCTCACTTCGACACTTTCACGGACCGGAGGCTTACCATAGATTGCTTATCGGGACCTTCCAGGCAGAGTAATATTTTCAGTTGCGTAATGTCACCGCTGTATTCGGTTACATGGGACAGACGTACTGCATCTCGTGCAGCTGCCCATCGCCAGTAACAGGAAAAAGAAGCTTTAAAGCTCTTTCAAATAATATCAAACCATGCTAATCGGGTAGGAGATCTATTTAGTGACCTCACCTCATAAAAAAAGATTATCTAGCTGGTTCTTAACTGCTTATAACAAACCATTCGAATCCAATCCGGATCACATACATTCACCCATAGCTAGATTATAACTAATCTGTTATGGGTTTTTTAATTTTTTAGGTGGCCAAATAGGGGGCCCTTTAAATAAAATTTACATGAAAGTCTTTATTATTCAAGCAGGTAAATGGCGCAGGAATGATGAAATAAGCATTAACATGACCGCCGGCAGCTTTGCAGGGGCGTAATTACCAGAGTAAAAATTAAAGGGAAGAAAGTGAACAAACCGGTTTATGAAGACACGAACCAGGGCTGTGAGGCCACATACTTACCTACATGGGTTGAAGGCGGATGATAACCTACAAAACAGGTTTTGTTTAAGTTTTTCAATCGCAATATAATCCCTGTGTTAACGTTTTTAACGCTACATCCAAAATTTCTATGAAAAAGAATTATTTCGATTTTTTTTGTGTCCTTTTTTTTGCTGTAATCAGCATGCAATCTGTTCAGGCACAAACTCCTGGTGTTGCAGAAACTGTGTCAAACAATAATACCCCTGCCACGGCTATGCTTCTAACCCTGCCTGCAAAAGTGAGGGGCAACATTTTTCCAATGGCAGACGTTGATTTCTATTCTTTCACGGCTACTGCGGGCAGTAAAGTATTTGCTATGGTTATGACGTCTTTTTCTGCCGGGTCCACCACCGATAGTAAAATCACGCTATTTGCTCCCGATGGCACCACTTTAATAGAATTTGATGATAATGACGGAACTTTTGCTGCTTTAAGCAGCAGTCTTGCCGGTGTTGTATTACCCACCTCAGGTACTTATTATATTAAAGTAGCTCCGCTGGATGGAACCACATCAGTAACTATGAGGAACTACGATTTGTATTTAAACGTACAGGAAGGCAGCCCGCTGCCCGAAATAGAGCCAAATGATGTATTAACCGGGGCGAATCCTTTGCCTGCCAGTGGCTTTGTTTCCGGTGCAAAATCCACCACTGCCGATGCTGACTATTATACCATCAACCTTACGGCCGGGCAAACCGTTTTTCTGAGCCTGGACCTTAATCCGGAAAGAGATGCTGTAAAATGGAATGGACGCCTTTCTTTTGGCCGTTTTGGTGATGCCGGTGACCAGTATATCGTTGCAAACGATGCAGGCACAGAAGATGAACAACCTTCCGAGGCTTTGGTTTTCACTGTGAAGAATAGTGGTACTTATTCTATTTTGGTAGATGCAGCTTCTGCCATTGGAGACCCTACTTATACGTATACACTTTCTGCTAAAATTTATAATGCCACAACAGGCTATGTTAACTATGCTTCCGCAGATGTGCCCAAAACAATTGGACCGGGCACGGGAAGTGTTACCTCTACGCTTACCATACCGGATAATAAAAGAATAAAGGATATTTCCGTACGGGTACAGCTTACCCATGCATTGATGGCTGATATTGACGCTGTGCTGACCACACCTACCGGCGAATTTATTCATTTATTTACAGATGTAGGAGCTGCTGCCACCGGCGGACAGCAAATTATGAACATTGTTTTGAACGACAATAACGCTATTCCAATAATTTCTTCTACCATTCAAAATAATGTTTGTTACCAGCCGGAACTTAATTCTAAGCTGGATGTATTGTACAACAGGAATGCAGCCGGCACCTGGACATTGACCTTGTATGATGATGGTGCAAATACATCCGGTGGAACGTTAACCGGTTGGTCGATTGATATTTTGGAACAACCTGCTCCGCCGGCAGCGTTGAGTATAATAGCATCTGAAGATTTTGAAACCAACGATGGAGGCTTTACACACAGTGGTGCTGCAGACGAATGGGAGTATGGTACCCCGGCTACGGCAGCTACTACAACCGCAAATCCTGTTGCTGCTTTTACTACGGCAAACAGCGGCACCAAATGTTGGAAAATTGACCTTGATAATACGTACAACATAAATGCTGACCAGGTGCTGCAATCTCCTGTATATAATTTAAGCGGTGTAACCGGAACGATCATACTCAGTTATGCGATGAAGTTCCAACTGGAATCTGCCAGCTTTGACCAGCTTACTGTTACTGCAGAAGAAGAAGGCGGTAGCGGACTGGTACAAACATTATTTACCTGGCTGGGTGCCACACAAACAATGGCTGTTGGAAATCCAGTGCAGAACCTTGGCCTTTCAGGAGGATGGGCCACGTACTATAACAATGTGAGTGCTTTTTCCGGCAAAAATTTTCGGTTCAAAGTACGCTTAACCACGGATAATACAGTAGTTTTTGCAGGTATAGGAATAGACGATGTGCAATTATATAGTAGCTTGGCTGCGCTGCCTTTAAACATCAACCAACTACAAGGCACCCGTAGCAATGTAGGTAATAAACTGGAGTGGCTCATTAGCTGTGGCAACAGCCCTTCGGCAACTGTTGTACTGGAAAGAAGCAGGAACGGGGTTTCTTTTGAAACCATAAGCACCCAAACTGCTACAGCCGCCCGTTGTGCTTCGCCATTTTATTTCACAGACGCACATGTTGAGGCGGGTAACAATTATTACCGTATTAAAACCGTCACTGCCGACGGTAGAATGAAATTAACCAATGT
>CAXSIE010000346.1:3455-6182 GCA_964237295.1 uncultured Flavihumibacter sp.
GTTTTACTACAGTATAATCCTACCGGGCTGCAATTGCTGAGCATCGCCTCTAATCCTGTAACAGGAGAATCTGTTCGCCTGCTCATATCATCTGCCAAAGCCAAAAATGTCCGTGCTACCATTTTAGATGCCAAGGGAGTTTTGGTAAGTAGAACGAACCTTTCACTAACTGTCGGTCTCAACAGTCCCACCCTTACTGTTGGTAACCTGGCTGGAGGCATATACTATGTAAAAATTACAGATGAAGATGGCTCCGAGCAAACCCAAACTATGGTGAAGCAGTAAATATTTAAAAAAGTTTACAAATACTCCCCGGTTCTCTTGGCTGGGGAGTATTTTATTTTAGGTATAAGGACTAGTCCTTAACTGTATAACCAGTTTTTCCGATTCCTTTTGTTGTCCGTTTTAGAGAGCTTTAATACATACATGCCAGAGGGCAGGTTATTATAAAAACGATAATCAAAACCTACGCCTATAGGTAGGATGGCGGTGATCATTACTGCTAAAATTCTACTTAACATTAGGAATCAGATCATAGCTTAAATAATTAAACTTAAGTTTTCGTAAT
This sequence comes from uncultured Flavihumibacter sp., assembly GCA_964237295.1. Taxonomy (GTDB): domain Bacteria; phylum Bacteroidota; class Bacteroidia; order Chitinophagales; family Chitinophagaceae; genus JADCRZ01. Next base: position 4,024 of record CAXSIE010000346.1, read on the forward strand.
GATTCTTCATGAAGTTTTATAATTGCCTTCCATTTTTTTAATATGGATTCGATATTCCTGAGGTGTTTTTCCGGTAATAAGTTTAAAGAATTTAAAGAAATTAGCAGGAGTATTGAACCCTGATTCATAACATATATTGACTACCGAAGTATTGTCGTTTTGTAATAGCTTACAGGAATATCCGATTCTGAGTTCATTTAAAAACCTGATAAAGGTTTTTTGGGATCTCATTTTAAAAAACCTGCAAAATGCCGTTGCAGTCATATGGCAGATCTCTGCAACTTCACTCAACATGATGTCCCTGTGGAAATTGGTAAGCAAAAATTGGTATACTTCATTAAACCGGTCAATGTCATGACTACTATCAAATTTATTTTCATAGCCAACGCTGGCAAGGTATTCAAATTCCGAGGTTTTATTCAGGATGTTAATGGCTTTTAAAAAATAGCTCATTTGTTCAAGGCCTTCACTTGTAATCATATTTTGTAACAAATCAATAATGGTTATTTTAGTTTTTCCGTAAAATCGTAACCCTCTTTGTGCTTTATTCAGTAACTCTGTAAATAATATTATGCTTTCCGAATGGTCTGTTATGTTCTGTATAATCGTTGGAGAAAAATATAAGGCGAAAGCTTTTGTGTATAATTCTTCTTTTAGCTTATAAAAAATATCATCGCATCTCCATAAATGCGGCAATTCCGGGCCTTCCATAATCAGTTCTCCTTCTGAAAAAAAACCTACGTAATCACCTACTATCATTTTCCCGAAACTCTTCTCTACCCATACCAGTTCACAGAACTGGTGAAAATGAAATGGATGGTCAAAATGAGGCTTAATAACCTTTTTTATCCAGATTTCTTTTTTATCTATAATCGGTGCATCAATAATTAATTTGGCTTTCAAGGCAAATGGCTTTGATGAGTGATTAGTTTATAAGTAGCCATACCAACAGATGGCTCTCATTTCGCATTTTCGAATGTTATTTATTATATAATTTTTTTAAATCGTATAAAGACAGGAATATCTTATTACATCGACGCATAAAAAAGCATAAAACAAAAACTGGGTAAAAAAATTTATAAAACCAGTAATATTAGCCACCATTTAATTTTATAAAATAAGCAGTTTTGGCAACTAAAATTACCAATATGCGATTGCAGAAAAAATTATTTCTAACTATTATTCCTGTTTTTCTTTTTGGATTTATTGCATTAGCACAAACAAAAAGAATAACGGGGAATGTAAAAAACGAAGAAAATGCTCCCTTGGCAAATGTAACGGTTCAGGTAAGGGGAACCAATGCAACAGCGCTAACAGGGGTTAATGGCTCCTTTTCTATTCAAGTGCCTGACAACTCAAAAACACTGGCGTTTTCTTACGTAGGAATGGAATCACAGGAAGTAAGTATTTCCGGAAAAACGGATGTTCAAATTCAGCTAAAACCGGCATCTGGTTCTTTGAATGAAGTGGTGGTAGTGGGTTACGGTACCCAGAAAAAAGTCAATCTGACTGGTTCCGTTTCCAGTATAAGCGCAGAAGAACTCACTAAACGTCCGGTAAGCAACGCTGTTAACCTGTTACAGGGAAAAGTTACCGGGCTGCAGGTTACCCAGGCTTATGGAAAGCCGGGAGATCCGGGTAATACGGTGTACATACGTGGTGCAGGAACTTTTAGTAGTGCAGGAAATGGCCCGTTGGTGTTGATTGATGGAATAGCGGGAGACATGTCTAATATAGCCCCAGGTGATATTGAATCAGTTTCTGTATTGAAAGATGCCGCCTCAAGTGCTATTTATGGCGCACGTGCAGCAAACGGAGTCATTCTGGTTACCACAAAGAAAGGTAAAGCAGGAGCACTTACCATTGAATACGATGGTAATCTCCAGCTTCAGCAGGCAAGCAGGCTACCGAAGCTTTTATACAATTCTGCGGATTATATGACGTTCTGGAATGAGGGCAGGGTACGGAATGGCCTGGTTCCCTACTTCAGTCAACCCGAGATTGATTCTTTTCGATACTCAACCAATAAGGTTAAATACCCGGATTATAACTGGATGGAAGAAATGTTCCACACCGCCGTTGCGCAGGATCATCACTTGAGCGTTAATGGTGGAAATGATAAAACAACTTTTACGCTAGGGATAAATTATCTAAGTCAG
>CAXSIE010000347.1:0-2035 GCA_964237295.1 uncultured Flavihumibacter sp.
TGGATCTCAAGAAGAAACAAAATAAGTAATGACCCAACTTAAACAACCTTCGGAAACAATTCTATGAAAAAATTATTTATTCTGTTATTGCTTATGATCAGTGCGGGAGCATTCGCCCAACAGTATAACAATGAATGGATAGATTTCAGTAAAGCTTATTATAAATTCAAGATCGCAGACTCCGGTTTATATCGTATCAGCCAGGCCACACTTAACGGCGCCGGCCTGGGCAATACACCTGCCGAACAATTTAAGTTGTTCCGCAATGGCGCGGAAGTTCCTTTATATACATCAGTGCCCACGGGGATACTGCCTGCCAATGGATACCTGCAATTTTTTGGAGCGCCTAATGACGGTAAAGCGGATAAGGTTTTATACCGCAATGCCGCTTATCAACATACTGATAAGGTTAGCTTACAGAGCGATACGGCCATTTATTTTTTAACAGCAGCTCCTGGTAATAACCTGAGAATATTGAATGCTGCCAATAATGTAGCCAACAACACGTTACCTGTTACACCCTACTTTATGTACACCATAGGCAGGTATTTTAAAGAGAATATCAATCCCGGTTATGCTGAAGTGGTGGGTGAATATGTTTATTCATCTTCTTATGATAAAGGAGAATTCTGGTCAACTCCGGACATCGCCCCTGGTAATCCCCGTACTGACATCATGAATAATCTTTTCGTTTACCCGGGAGGGCCTGCCGGTACTTTAAAATTTGGTGCCGTGGGCAATGCCCAGAATACAAGGGCAGTAAGGGTTACCCTGAACGGATCAACGGTTCGGGAATCGCAGATGGATTTTTTTAATGATACGGTAACACAGGCTTCATTTCCCGCAAGCCTTGTAAGCGCTAATGCAGCAAACATCCAGTTTGTTAATACTTCATCAACTGCTTTGGACAGGATGGTAGTATCATTTTATGAAATGACTTATCCCCGCCTGTTTAATTTCGGAGGTGCTAAACAATTCGCTTTTGAATTACCTCCCAAAAATGATGGATACTATCTGGAGATATCGAATTTCAACGCCGGGGCACAGCCGCCGGTTTTATATGATCTTACTTATCAGCAAAGATATACAGGAGAGGTTTCAGGAAGTGTGGTAAGGTTTGCTATCCCTGCTAACAGCAATATCCGTAAGTTAATACTGGTAAACGAAGAAACTTCAAATATTAGAAATGTTGCCACGCTGACACCTAAAACATTTCTTAATTTCAAAGATGTGGCAAACCAGGGTGATTACCTTATCATATCTAACCCGTTATTATATACAGGAACCAATGGAAATCCCGTTGAACAATATAGAAGTTATCGAGCTACCGCGGCAGGCGGCAGCTTTAAGTCGCATATTTATGATATAGATGAGCTGGTAGATCAATTTGCTTTTGGTATTAAAAAGCATCCTTTATCCATAAAAAATTTCCTTCGTTTTGCAAGGGCCAATTTTGCGGCAGCTCCTAAATTTACGTTCCTGATTGGCAAAGGCGTTGCGTATAATGAATACAGGTTAAACCAGGTTGATCCTTTGGCGGAAAGATTGAACCTCATCCCTTCATTTGGTAATCCCGCTTCGGATAATATGTTAAGCTCTCCGGATATGTTGTCTAATGCGGCGCTTACGCTGATTGGCAGGTTGTCTGTGGTGAGTGCAAAAGAACTGGAAGATTACCTGGAGAAAGTAAAAGAATATGAAAACGTGCAGCAGACAGCATCCAACTCCATTCAGGACCGTTTATGGATGAAAAATATTATCCATGTCACCGGCGCAAGTGATAGTTACCTGGGTACGGTACTTTGCAATTATATGGAAGGCTATAAGATGATTGCAGAAGATACGCTTCTGGGCAGTGATGTAAATGTGTTCTGTAAAACCTCCACCAATCCCGTTGAACAATTGTCTAACGACAGGATTGCCGATCTGTTTAAAGAAGGATTGAGCCTGGTAACTTATTTTGGTCATTCCTCTTCAACCACACTGGAATTCAATCTTGATAATCCTCAGAATTACAGTAACCAGGGTAAATATC
>CAXSIE010000347.1:2045-6182 GCA_964237295.1 uncultured Flavihumibacter sp.
GTAAACGGCTGTAACGCCGGAAACTTTTTTAAATTCGATCCGCAGCGTTTTACTTTCAATGAAACCTTATCTGAAAAATTTGTTCTTGCAAAACAAAGAGGCGCCATTGCTTTCATTGCAAGCACTCATCTGGGCATCGTGAACTATTTAAATATTTACCTGGATGCTTTTTATCATGATATCGGAGGTAAGAATTATGGCGCTACGCTTGGACAGTTAAATAAAGACGCGTTGCAGAAAGTAATATCGGTTTCTAATCCTACCGATTTCTTTGCACGCATCCAGGCCGAAGAAGTAACCCTGCATGGCGACCCTGCCCTGAGAATGAATTTTGAACCGCTGCCGGATTATATTGTGGAAGAACCACAGGTAAAAATTTCACCTGCATTTATTTCTATCGCTGAAAACAAATTTAACCTGGGTGTTAAACTATTTAATCTTGGCAGATCACTTAAAGATTCTATAACAGTAGAAATCAAACGTCAGTATCCCAATGGCACTACTGAAATTTTATATAGAAAAAAAATTAGGGGAATATATTATAGTGATTCGGTTAATCTTGTTATTCCGGTTGTGGCTACCCGTGATAAAGGACAAAATAAAATAATTGTTACGGTGGATGCAGATAATAATGTTGCTGAAGTTTCAGAGAGTAATAACACGGTAACTAAAGACTTCTTTATTTTTGAAGATGAAGCGAAAACAGCTTTCCCTTATGATTTTGCTATAGTAAATAATGCCAGCCAGAAATTATATGCTTCCACTGCAAACCCTTTCAGTAACCTGAAGCAGTATGTAATGGAAATGGATACCACGGAATTATACAATTCACCGGCAAAGGTGGTTAAAACCTTAAGTTCAGTGGGCGGTACACTCGAATTTGATCCTGCTATTGCATTCAGAGACAGTACTGTTTATTACTGGAGGGTATCATTGGTACCGCCAGGTGGCACCGATTATCATTGGAACGGCTCATCCTTTATATATTTAAAAGGAAGTTCAGGTGGGTTTAATCAGTCGCATTACTTTCAACAATTGAAGTCAGGCGGTGAAAGAATTTCATTGGAAGCCGACAGGAACTGGAAATACGGTAACCGCATCAATAATCTTTTTATCAGGAATACGGTATACAATCCTTCAGGAGGAACCACCGAGAGCGACTTTACCATCACGGTAAATGGCGATACTTATATAAAAAGTGCCTGTGTGGGAAGGTCTTTACTGTTTAATGTCTTTGATCAGGTGACTTTTAAACCATGGAGAAATGTGGATGATAATGGCAACAACCTGTATCGCTATAATAGCGGCAGTGCAAATTGTTTACCGGGACGTCAAAATAATTTTGAATTTTCATACATGACTCCCGCTGGCAGGAAAAACATTATGGATTTCATGGACTCGATACCCGCCGGAGCATTTGTTGTAATCAGGAGTATTGATTACAATGTCAGCAATTCCTTTTCGAATACCTGGAGAGCGGATACCGCCTTGTTCGGTTCAAACAATTCATTGTATCATAAATTATTAAAAGCAGGATTAACCGGTATTGATTCATTAAACAGCGAGAAAGCCTGGCTGATGATTTATAAAAAGAATGATCCTTCATTCGATCCGAAATACCAGCTAAGTGCAAGTATATACGACCGGTTAACATTGCCGGTTGATTGTCCTACGCCGGATACTTTGGGATTTATTACATCACCAGTATTTGGTCCGGCAAAAGCGTGGAAGGAATTTCACTGGAGGGGTACATCAAAAGAACAACCGTCAGCCGATTTTCCCGGCGTAGATATTATAGGAAGTGATTTGTTGGGCAATCATTCCACTCTGTTTTCTGTTAACCTTGCTATGCAGGACCTGGATATCTCTTCCGTTAATGCTAACAAATATCCATACCTCCAATTGAAAATGCGCAACGTTGATTCCATCACCTTAACGCCTTATCAACTGAATTACTGGCGACTTAATTATGACCCTGTGCCTGAAGGATCTCTTGCACCCAATCTTTTATTTACTTCGAAGGATAGTCTTGAAATAGGTGAAAAACTTCAATTTGCCATTGCTTTTAAAAATATCAGCCAGGCAAAATTTGATAGCCTGAAAATTAAAGTAGTTATTATAGACAAAGATAATGTATCTCATTCCTTAAGCCTGGCCAGGAAAAAACCTCTGATAAGCGGTGATACCCTGTCATTCTCATATACTATTGACACAAAGGATTATGCCGGAATGAATACGCTGTTCGTTGATTTTAATCCGGACGATGACCAGCCCGAGCAGTATCATTATAATAATTTCCTATACCGTAATTTTTATGTGAAGCCGGATAAAATAAATCCGTTACTGGATGTTACCTTCGATGGGTTGCATATTTTAAACCGCGATATTGTATCAGCAAAGCCCCGCATACAGATCAAGTTAAAAGACGAAGCAAAATACCTGCTGTTAAACGATACATCCTTATTTACCGTACAGGTGCGTTTCCCTGATCCTAACAGAACCCTGCGTACGTTTGCGATAGATAACGACACACTCAAGTTCATACCTGCCCAGAACGGTACCGACAATACGGCTACTATTGAATTTATGCCCTACTTCAACCAGCAATATAATGCTGATGGAGACGACTATGAACTGATAGTAACAGGAAAGGATAAAAGTGGCAACAAGGCAGGACAGATTGAATACCATGTATCATTCAGGATCATTAATAAGCCGATGGTCAGTAACCTGTTGAATTATCCGAATCCTTTCACTACTTCAACAGCTTTTGTATTTACAATAACCGGTTCTGAAATTCCTCAGAATATGAAAATACAAGTACTGACAGTTACCGGTAAAATTGTAAGGGAGATTACAAAAGACGAATTAGGCCCTTTACATATAGGAAGAAACATTACGGAATTCAAATGGAATGGAACAGATCAGTTTGGTCAGCGCCTGGCTAACGGAGTATATATTTACCGGGTTGTAACAACACTTAATGGAAGGCAGATGGATAAGTATAAATCCCAGGACGATGACACGGATAAATACTTTAACAGGGGATATGGAAAGATGTACCTGATGCGTTGATTAATTATGTTAAGCTTCCGACCAGTTTTTAACAGTGGCAATAGAAAATACTTGCCACATATGAATATCAAAACAGCCAAATTATCGGGAAATAATTTGATATATCTGCTGTTTTATTTCATTGCAGCTATTATTTTATATCTACCGGTTCTGGATAAAAATTTTGTCTCGGATGATTACGTCGTTTTAAAACGTGTTTGTCTGGAAGAGACAATCTGGGTGCAGGGTTTTTTTCGGCCATTAGCTGATGTTACATTGTATGTAAATTATCTGCTTGTAGGTTTTAATCCTTTCGGTTTTAATATTATAAACATACTTCTTCATTCCGTTAACACCTATCTTTTATTTATACTTTGTTTAAAATGGAAGTGGAGTATAAATGAAGATATACAGCGTGGTTATGCGTTCATGGCAAGTATCTTATTTCTTACATATCCATTTCATAATGAAGCGATCGTTTGGATACTTGGCCGTGGGTCATCATTGGCGGGTACATTTGCAATTGCTGCATTACTGATATTTTTATCAGAGTGGAATCCTAAAGCCAAACTCTTTGGTGTATGCGGTTGTTATTTTGTTGGTTTATTGGCTTATGAATCAATAATCATTCTACCTGTTCTCATTTTTATTTTATTAATAGAAAAAAAAACTGCTTCACGAACTTATCTAACATGGCTTGTAGCTTTTTTAATTACCGGCATTGCTCATTTTCTATTTCGATATAAATTTTCCGGAGCAGTATTCGGAACTTATGGTGATGACTTGTTAAAAACATCCTGGCTGAGTTATCCAGGTAACATCTTAAAAGTAGTGGGCAGGTTGATCATTCCTCCTGTTAAAAGTTCCCGGTTATTTTTAATAACAGCAATCCTGGCAGCTTTTGTAATTGCTCTTGTCTTATTGATAGCTTTCATCAGATCCAAAAATAGAGTTCCGTATACACCTGTTGTTTTAAAGTTGCCGGGTATGCTTGGCTGTGCACTTGTAGTGCCTTTTCTGTTTGCCGTTAGTACAAAAACATCAGAAAGTGACAGGTTCCTTTATTTTCCCTCATTTTTTGTT
>CAXSIE010000348.1:0-1645 GCA_964237295.1 uncultured Flavihumibacter sp.
AAGACCAACATTTAACCCGCAATTTTAAAAACTGTCATTGAAAGAAGATCCGGCTGAAAGCTATCGGCAATCATCCATCACCAGCTTGTTTGGAAGAAGCTATCATAACAAAATTTATTTCCGCTGATAGCCGATTGAAAAACAATCATCTCGATAAACACAACACCTCATATTATTTACATTTAAAATTATACTTGAACGGATCGCTTGTATTGGCATATCCTGTTTTTATGGAACCGCTTTGATTGGTGAAATAATATTCGATCCGTACCAGCGTTTGTGCGTTGGTAAGATTGAATAATTTCCTGGGCCAGAAATCTATTCGCCATTGCTGCACATCGGATTTGATAAGTTTTGTTTGCGCTGTCTGCTGGCACATATCTATCACGGCACCTGTGCTGGTATAGGCTTTTGCGCAGAAATAAATATTGTCTTGCAGTTTCAGGTTCGAGCTATCGAGGCTGCCGTTGTATTTAATGGTAACAATATCATTGTCGAGTGCGCTGGCGGGGTCAGCGGTTCCTATCTGCGGGTTACAAAAATCCTGCACGTCTCCGCCGCTGTTGTCAACAACCTGCATACAGGTTCCGAAGATACTGGTATAGTATCCTGAGTTGGCGTCAGAAAGGCCGTCCTCATCTTCGCACATGGCGAAGCCTGGTTTAAAGCTCAGGTTGTCCGTACTTGTTTTTATGTTTATATAGATCTGTCCTCTGACGGTCGTTTGGTTTGCGGCGTTCCTTTTTACATCAGACCAGTAAACAACCCATTCCATATCATTGATATAATTGGGGCCGATACTGAATTTTTTTGTGAGTGCGGCTACATAACTCAGCTTGGTAGCAGGGTCTATAATATTATCAGGCACCAGTACCATTTTACCATCGCCGACATCGCTCTTATACGTCATGGTAGTATTCTGGGCCGCGTTCCAGCTGCGGGGAACACAAATGCCAACGATCTGCCGGTCGCTTCTGTCGTAATTGATAGCGCTCCATTGCAGGTTCAATACCATATGCGCGGTATCACCGGGAGTTACCAAAGCCTGCTGACTGATAATGGAGATAGTGGATACGCAGGCAGAGATGATCAGCCCGGCAAAAACAACAAATAACAGAAAATAGATCCTGTATCTTATCAGTTTTTTGTTCCTGGGTTTTAATGGCGGCATAAAATATATTTATCAGAAGATTTTTTCAAGTGTGTACACATATGTATTCGCACGGCAACCCGGACTGAATGTTATTTCCAAATTACGCTGGCCCTTTGAAACGGGCGTGCCGATATCTCCTGTAAAAGCGTTTGTGCTATCCGTTGGTTTGAAAGAAAGTTTATACGGGTATAGCGGATCATTTACCGACCAGGTTCCACTTTTGTTTACAAGAAAGGGAATGTTGTTTCCATTCAGAGTATAGCTCTTGTCATCAGAGAGCATTAAACGGAAACCGGTGTAATCGATATAAGTGGTAAGATCAGTCGCGTTTCTTGTTACCTTACTTATTCTCCAGGTTCCATTAAGGTTTTTCTGCGGCTCAACAAAAACTTCCTTCTTTGTTACACATGCGTTAAAAGCCGTCGCTACAACAAATAGCAGCAGCAACAACAAACAGCAGCAACAACAACAACAACAAACGGCAGCAAACAA
>CAXSIE010000348.1:1655-3364 GCA_964237295.1 uncultured Flavihumibacter sp.
TACTTTCATACTATAATATTTTTTATCAAAACCGTTTTTCAATAGCCCGGATTTTGCAACAGGTCTGCAGACTTGGCAGTTTCACTTTGCGGAATGGGCCATAGATACATAGCGGGCCTGAAACTATGTTTCCTTACATCTTCGATGACGTAGGTATAGCTGCCGTTTGCATTCTTTCTTACACGCATGCCTTTCATTAACTGGGAGTCGGTTTGTTCTGCTATCTTCCAGCGGCGCACATCCCAAAATCGCTGCTCTTCAAAAGCCAGTTCCACCTGCCTTTCATGTTGTATCACCTTGCGCATGTCTTCTTTTGACAGTCCTGTCTGTAACTGATACGGATTTAAACCCGCGCGCTGGCGTATGGACTCAACAGCACTGTACACTGCCGCTGATGGCCCGCTGAACTCATTCAGCGCTTCAGCATACATCAGTAAAATTTCTGCATAACGGATCAAAGGCAGGCAGCGGGGTGAGTCGTGAAAAAAATAGTTTGGAATAACATCATCGCTGCACATTTTATTTCCATAATAACCGGTTGGTGTTCCTACGCCAAAACCATCCCCGTTTGGTTCGCCGTCGTAGGTATACTCCGGAGACACGGAGCCATAGGCCACGTAGATATTCGACAGGTTATGAGTAATCGTAAAATCCAGTCTTGGGTCTCGATTGGCATAAGGATTTGCAGGATCATACCCGGAGGCGGCATTGATAATGGCCTGGCCGTTTTTCATCTCAAAAGCATCCGCTAAATTCTGGTAGGGAAAAGATCCGCTGGTGCTGCTTCCACCACGTGATGGCGGTCGCCACAGGTTTTCCAGATCTTTGTTGTTGGGTCTCATTCTGGCAAAAATGTATTCTTCATTCTGCCTTAAAAGAAAGAGCTCATAAAATCCGTAACCCGGTTTAGACGAATTTTGATGAAGGTTGTATAATCCCATATCGATGACTGCTTTTGCCGCATCAGCAGCCAGTTTCCAGCGGTTAACATCATAGGAAGGATAGCCAACGATCGTTTTTAAATTACCGTCTCCCCCAACACTTCCGCCATTAAATAAGGGACTGGCTGCATATAACAACACACGCGCTTTCAATGCAAGGCACGCGCCTTTGGTTACGCGCCCGTAATCCAGCCCGGTGTAACTTGCAGAGACCAGCGCCGCAGCCTGGTCACACTGAGCGGTGATATAATTTACACAGGCTTCATAAGTATTTCTGACGGTGCTTATCTTGTCTGTTGCTGAAAAGATGGAATCTCCAACCAGCGGAATGCCACCGTAATGTTTTAACAGGATGGAATAATACCAGGCGCGCAAAAACAACGCCTCGCCATTGGTGCGTTTCTGGAGAAATTCATTGAAATGAAGAGAAGGCAAATGTTTGAGGAACTGGTTTACAGCCCTGATTTGTGTGTAAGGAATGTTCCATGCATCATTAGATATATTATAAGCGCTTACAGAACCCGTTGCAAACTGGTTGTAAGCGGTAAGACTTGCAGAGAGCGGTCCTTCCGCTTCATCGGAGCATGCGTCCAGTCCGGCAGCGCCGCCGAATCTTGACGGACTGAAACTAAAATCTATTCCCGAGTAAATGTTGGCAAGAAAGTCCATCGTGCGGGCACTATCTGCAAATACCGTTGCCTCATTGAGATCCGTTGTAGCAGTCTGATCGAGAAAATTTTCCTTTGTGCAACCTGCCAGAACTAAAAC
>CAXSIE010000348.1:3374-6152 GCA_964237295.1 uncultured Flavihumibacter sp.
GTTTTTTCATGTAGCAAACTGTTTTAAATAAATTAAAATAGGCAGTCCTGTTTTATACCTGACAGTTAATAGTCACTTGATGTGGTAAGCACCTCTATTTATAATTATTTTTATTTATTTTAGATACACTAAGGGATGAGGCGTACCACTTGCTATAGTTCACTATTAAAACTTATAATTATGACCAGGCGTTTTTTCAATCGGTATTTTCTTCATGCTTAGTGTAATAATATTTACTGGTTACAGCAATGCTGGCAATACAAATGCAGTGGGCATCCGAGACAGCAACGAAACAATTTTACCGGCAACACCCGAGTATTTCAACCTACGTCCAAAAATTAAAAACCTTATGGTTATTCTCATGCGGTAAAAATTGGTAACGACAATAAAATCTTAGTTGCTGCAAATATGAATGACAAAGAAGTTTCCACAGCAAAAGGCAATTTGATTCATCACCTAAAATATGATTGGTTTGCCATCTTTAATCAGCAGGCTAAAAAGGACGATAATTGAACACCCGATTTCCCTTGTGGCATTTTTCTGCAGTTTATAAATTAATGAAAGGAAGTTGCTAATACACGAGTCAATTTCTTCACTCAATGCAAAATTGTCAATTTTTCTGGTGAATTCGCTCTCCTTTTAGCGGGTTTTTATAAGACTTTAAAACCATTTGAGGGGTGGCTACTTCATGTTTAGCCTGCATCAGGTCAAAGTGCCGCTCTAGGTCTACCTTAATTTGTACAATTTTCTTGTTTAAGGTTTGTGTTTAATCTTGCGTTTGATTAATGGCTTTTTATTTTTACATCATCTTTGTCAATTAAAATTAAACCAAAGTCAACTTGACTTTCAAGAGAGACATCTGTGCAGTTTAGCGCTTGATAAACATCTTTGTTACAAATGTTTTTTCTGAAGTAACGGTTAAGAAATAAATTCCTGATGCCATGTTTCTGACAGAAATCGTACAGGTTGAACTTCCGGTGGTAATTTGTTGTTTTTGATTCACAAGCAAGTGCCCGGCTGCATCCTTTATCTGCACTTGAAGTTTAAGGGATTTTTGTAATTGCAGGTTTATTCTTAATTCATCCCTGACAGGATTTTGCTGCAAGGCATAGCTGAAGCCAGCTTGTTCAATGATCACCTTTCTTATGGTGGAATAAGTGTGCATGCCATTTAAGTCAACCTGTTTTACACGGTAGTAATTTGCTGCCTTAAAAGGATCATGATCAGTAAACAGGTAGTGGTTCACTGCATGTCCGTCGCTGGTTGCTGTTAGTGATCCGATGCTGTCGTAATCAAGACCATCCCGGCTACGCTGGATAACATAGTAAGCGCAGTTTTTTTCTTCCGCTGTGCTCCAGTTAAGGGCAACCTCCCTGTTTTGAAGGGTGGCGGAAAAATCAATGAACTTTACGGGAAGAACAACGAGGGAAGCAAAAGAGAACTTCCATATGTCATTTAAATAGCTCTTGCCTTTTACTCCGTAACCTCTTCCTCCCATCAGCCAGAAATTGCCTGACCTGTCTTTCCATCCGACAGCCGCCGCTCTTGCACCTGGTTTATTCATACTGTTTGGCATACTCTGGCCGCTGGATGATCCATTCCGGTTTACGGAGCTATCGCCACTTACCCATGTCCACATGCTGGTTGCAGGATCATAATTCCACAGATCATTCAGGAATAGTTCCGGATCATCTGGAAAAGTTAGAGGACTTACACTAATATATCCTCCAACGGCTACTCCGCCAAAAAGCCATAACCTGCCTGTTGTATCCATCCAGCTTACAGCCCCATATCTTCCTCCGGGATTATTGGCAGCATCCGGTATTCCTTTCAACCCATATACTGCTTTTTGATTCGTTGTGCTGTCGCCGTTTACCCATGTCCATAAGTTGGTTACTGTATTGTATTTCCACAGATCATTCAAAAAGTGACTGGTTGATACAGCGTTAACTGTCCTGGTGCTTAAACCTCCAAATATCCAGGCATTGCCTGAAGCATCCGACCAGCTTACAGATCCTAATCTTCCTTCCGGCTTGTTGGCAGCGTCAGCAATGCCTTTTATACCAAAGACTGCAGGCTTCCCGGCAGTGCTGTCGCCGCTTATCCATGTCCATATGTTTGCCGAGGGGTCATAATTCCATACATCATTGTATCCATTTCCTCCAAACAGCCAAACCTTGCCCGTCTTATCCATCCAGCTGACTGCATTGCTCCTACCGGAAGGTTTATTGGCGGAAGCAGGCTGGCCTTTTATTCCATAATTACGGATGGTATTACCACTTATCTGCATCCATTGTTTCGTGGTATTATCAAAATTCCATACATCATTTTGTGGAGAATTACTGAAACCACCAAAACCATTATAAACTCCGCCAAAAAGCCAGAACCTGCCTTTTACATCAGTCCAGGTTACAGGATAAGTCCTGGGAATAGGATTAGAGTTGACCACTCCACTTACCCATGTCCATTTATTTGCAGTATCCAGCTTCCATAAATCATTAAGAATATCAGGGAATTCTCCTGAGCTTTTATATCCTAATCCACCGAAAAGCCATAGGTTGCCTGCCGAATCCGTGCTGACGGCAGCACCGTACCTTCCTCCCGGCATATTTACATCAGTGGTAATGCCTCTTGTTCCATATACCCCGTATTGCCTGCTGTCATTACTCTCGCGTTCCAGCGACCACATATTGGTTTTAGGGTTGTATTTCAAAAGATCGTTCTTGTTTCTATACATGGCCGCTGTTTGATAATCGTTACCCCCACCAAATACCCATA
>CAXSIE010000349.1:0-6151 GCA_964237295.1 uncultured Flavihumibacter sp.
TTTAAAATTGCTGGTGGATATTGATAAAGAAAAAAGCCTTCCCCTTTTGTATGAAGCCATGAAGGATACCAGCAGCAAATACCGCGCTGCGGCGCTGGGGTTCTCTGAAAAATTCCTGTCACCGGCCGTTAATAAACAATGGCTGCAAACAATGGCTGCCGCAACACCTGCTGCAAAGGCACAGATCATTACGATGCTTTCTAAAACCGGCGATAAAACTTTGTTGCCCGCTTTTATTAAAGCGCTCCAGGATAAAAACGCTGCGGTAAAACTTGCCGCTATTGCTGCAAGCGGAAAAACCGGTCAGGAATCTTCGCTTCCTGCTTTATTGGAAGTAATGAAGAAGGGATCATCCGCTGAAATAAGTGCTGTAACAACTGCTTTACTTACTATGAAGGGTGAGCGGTTACCTGAAACACTGGCTACCGCTATGGGAACGATGCCATCGGCTGGCAAAGTCGCCCTGATAAAAGTACTGGCCGCAAGGTCGGCAGACAAGACCACTGAAAAGGTGCTGGCACAATTGAGCAGTACAGATACCGCAGTGCACCATGCAGCGATAAATGCATTGCCTTCCCTGGCGCAGCAAAAAGACCTTCCCAAACTTTTTTCATTGTTGAACGCTGCTACCTCACAGGATGATATCAGCGCTTTGCAAAGATCAATTGTAGCAGCATCTTCGTCAGTACACGATACCGTGCAACGTGCGAAGATGATCGCCGGGCAGCTGCAATCAGGTGCTAACGGTAAGGGTTACCGGCTTCTGGAAGTGCTGGGTGCAGTTGGCGGGAAAGATGCTTTAAATGAAATTCAATCTTCTTTTGAAAATGGAGATGACAATACTAAAAAAGCTGCAATAACGGCATTGTCAAAATCAAACAGCCAGCCGGCTGCCAAAGCTTTACTGGCCATAGCCCGCAAGCCTGCTAACAGTGCTTACCAGCAGGCAGCTGTCACCGGGTATATTCAACTGATCAGTAAGTCTTCCTTTCCCGGCGACCAGAAATTATTGATGCTCCGGGAAGCCATGGCGCTGGCAAAGGATGATACGCAGCGTAAAAGTATCCTTAAAGAAGCAGGTAGGTGCAACAGCTTTTTAGCAATGATTTTTGCAGGACAGTTTCTGGATGATGCGGCCGTACAACAGGAGGCTGCGACTGCCGTAATGAATATCGGCCTTTCAAACAAGGATTTTAGCGGTGATATCGTTCGAAAGCTGTTAACTAAAACTGCCGAAGTAATTAAAGGGCCGGATAGTGAATATCAGAAAACGGCGCTCAGGAAACAACTCGCTGAAATGTCTCCTGTTCAAAATTTCGTGGCTTTATTTAATGAAAAAGACCTCGCCGGCTGGAAGGGTCTTGTAGCAGACCCGGTAAAACGCGCCAAGATGAGTGCTGACACTTTGGCTGCGGCGCAGGTTAAAGCCGACCAGGAAATGAGAACCGGCTGGGAAGCTAAAGATGACTTGTTGATATTCACCGGTCATGGTAATAACTTATGTACCATAAAACAATACGGTGATTTTGAAATGTTTGTCGACTGGAAAATCACCCCGGCAGGAGATGCCGGTATCTATCTCAGGGGATCGCCGCAGGTGCAGATCTGGGATACTTCCCGCAGGGAAGTAGGCGCCCAGGTAGGTTCGGGAGGTTTGTATAACAACCAGAAGAACCAGGCCAAGCCGCTGAAAGTGGCTGATAACGCAGTAAATGAATGGAACAACTTTCATATTATTATGAAGGGAGACAAGGTTACCGTGTACCTTAACGGAGAACTGGTTACGGATAACATAACCCTGGAGAATTACTGGGATCTTGCAAGGCCGATCTTTACTAAAGAACAGATAGAATTGCAGGCTCACGGAACATATGTTGCCTACCGTAATATCTACCTGCGGGAACTGAGCGGTTCAGTGCCTTTTGTAATGAGTGAGGAAGAAAAGAAAGCCGGCTTTAAAACGTTGTTCGATGGTTCTGATCTGAACCAATGGACGGGTAACAAGATTGACTATGTGGTAGATAACGGTGATATCCTGGTGAACCCGGTTGATGGCGGTCATGGCAACCTGTACACTTCGGAGCAGTTCAGTGATTTTGATTTCCGGTTTGAATTTCAACTGACTCCCGGAGCCAATAACGGACTGGGCATCAGGGCGCCGCTTGAGGGCGATGCCGCTTACGTTGGCATGGAACTGCAGATTTTGGATAATACTGCCGATATTTACAAGAGTTTACATCCTTACCAGTATCATGGTTCCGTATATGGCATCATCCCGGCAAAAAAAGGCTTTTTGAAACCTGTAGGTGAGTGGAATTACGAAGAAGTAATTGCAAAAGGAAATAATATCAGGATCATTCTTAACAACGAAGTAATACTGGACGGTGATATTGCAGCGGCAGTTAAAAACGGTACGCCTGACGGTAAAGAGCATCCCGGGTTGTTCAATAAAACCGGGCATATCGGTTTCCTGGGTCACGGCTCCATGCTGCGTTTCAGGAATATAAGAGTAAAAGATCTTACCAAATAGTTTCTGGCATATAGGTAGACGTTAGTAATTGTAGTACCCGGATTATTCCGGGTGCTTTTTATAACCACTCCGGTTCCTCCTGTGGTTAGAAAAAGGTCTACTCCACTGCAAACCAACTATAACTCATAGGAGCCAGCGTAACAGTCAACGAAACATCTCCATTACGATCAGGGATAAACGATTTCAAAGCTCCTTCCTTTTCACGCACTTTAACGGAAGATGTTAACCCTGTATAATAAACAGGCACCCTCACAGTCCGCGTAATCTTTTCCTGAAGCGGATTGTACAACATCAGCAAACCCTTGGTTTGTAAAGCTGGGTTTACATGCATGATGCCATCCCAATCCCGGCCATCCGCTCTTCGCAGGTGAATAATATCCGAATTCAGTATGTCGCGGTATTTTTTATACCAGTTGATAACCGCTGAAACCACTTGTTTGGTAGTGTCCGTATCATACAATCTGGGTCCGCGGTAACAAGCCTGTACACCCGATCCGTAATATTGCATCATGAGTTGTTCATAGTCTTTAAGGTGTTCACTCAAAGGCTCCAGTACAGCTTCCGGACCGCCGCCCTGGTATTTTGTCAACGGAACAAAACCCCAGCCCATGGAAGGTGTCTTCTCCCAGGTGCCGTCATAGATGTTCTGCCTGTTTAAGATCATCTGGTGATCGCGCGGAAGGGAAAAATTCACTTCCCGGTAACCGATGGCTATCTTGTTGGTGCCGTCAAGAAAATACCAGTCCGGCGCATTAACATAGATATTGTTCTCGTTGCACCAGCGATACAATCCCTTTTGCAGTTCCATCTGTCGCCATTGAGAATCATTGAGCCCTTTATGACCGGGATGAACCGTAGAAGCACAAACATCGCCGGGATAAGGCCCGTCATTTTCAAAAAGGTCAAACCTGGTCTGGCTCATAAAATATTTGAGCTTGTCCAGGTAGGCAAGTCCCCATTTACTGCCCAGGCAGGGAGCATGACCGAAAAAGGCGCCCCCGGGTTTCCCTGTTTTTGGGTCTATCACATCATCTTCATCGCTGATGCGCCTTGAGCTAAACAGTGAATAGCTGCCAATCTGTATGTTCTTGCTATGGGCGTAAGCCGCCAGTGCTTTCCATCTTTTGATATTAGCGGTGCTGGTATCTTCCATGTTGCAATGACTGCCAAAACTCAGTATGAGTGATTCGTAACCGGTTGCCGCGCATTGATCCACAGCGGTTTTAACCTGGTCGTCATTCTTACTTACCAGGTGCATGAAAATGGGGTTTTCCGTAGTCCAGGGTGCTATGGCGCGGTACATTTTGCGTATGGCCAGCCCTCTGCGTTCTCGGTCATAACTATCCATAAGTAATTCGAAACTACGGACCGATGTAAAATGTTCACCCGGCTGCATTTCAATACCTGGTGCTTTGTCAGGATACACTTCCAGAAGGCAGGGTGTTTGATAGTCATAGTTAACCTGAGAGGTGTATACACTATCCGTTTTCCAGTGGGTGGTATGATCGCTGATATCATAGCGCATGGCATTATTGAAAGCATAGTTTGTTTCTATGTAGAGGCCATGTTGCTTTTTCATTTGATCAGGACTGCCCACTACGGCACTTTCTTCTTCAACCAAACCTAAAATTTCATTCACCACACGGTCCAGTTTAAAAACCGTGCTGCCTTTATTATCTATAGACAGCCATTTACAGATAAGCGGCAGTCCGTCATATAATTCATAATGTATGGTTACGCCAACATCCTTGAACAGCGGCGCCGGAGAATGGTAAGTAAAGGAAATCATTTTACCGGCAGGCTGTTGTTTATTGGATGCCCAACGATGCGGTTGCCAGTTAATATAAGGTACTATCGGACTGACTGCAAATCCGGAACAAATAAAATCATCCGGACCGGCACTGAATGTATCGAACCATTGCGGTTGCAGGTAAGCATGCTCTTTCTGGCCGTTAAGTCCGCCGATATTATATTCAACCCCATTTACGGTGATGCGTGCTTCAGCTTTAACAGCTCTTAAAAGTTGTTGTCCGTTTGTCAGGTTTTGATAATCCGAGCAGGCAACGTTAGGCAGTAGCCGAAACGAACGTTTGACCAGGCCATTCGTTAAAATGATCTCTTTGCTATCAGCGCTTCTCAGTATTTGTGCTTGTTGTGAAACAGGGTGTATAAGCCAGTCGCCGGAAAATTGATAAGGAGCGTTATTGTTATAAACCTGAAGTTGCGCTGTTTTTGTCTGAGCGAGGATTGTATAAGAGGTACTTACTGAAATAACAATAAGCAGGATGTATTTGAATTTCATCGGTATAATTAATTTAGGTCACCCGCTGTCATCTAAAGATTAATTGTCAGGGATGAAACCTCATTCATATATGTATTCACAATTTCATCAAATCGTTTTTCGCGGTCCGATAATTTTTTTAACAAACATATCTGGTTACATGCCCTGACAAGGTTGTGATCGGAGTATTTAGCACCATAATACACGTCGTTATTAATATAATCTGTCAGGAAGCGGATAGCCTGCATGTAAATCATAAACTTGCCGGCATAAACGAAATGAGCTATTTCATCATTGCTGAGCTCCTCTCTCATTTCACCCAGGTAACCTTCCAGGATAGCACGAAAGAAATCTTCCCTGACTTCTATTTTTTCAAGATCTTTTTCTTCTTCATTGGCAGGCGACAAATAAGTTCTTATCATATCGCCTGCATCACTGATAAAAAAACCCGGCATTAAAGTGTCGAGGTCTATAACACAGATGCCCTTGTCGTGTATGTTGAATAACACATTACTGATCTTAGTGTCATGGTGTGTGACACGTAGTTTAAAATTGGGATTAACAGTAATCTTTTCGTACTCGTCAAGGATATACCTGTTTTCCTGGATGAAAACGATGTAAGGTTTTGAAGTTTTAATTCTCGACTGGTTGCCTTTTTTTAAAGCTGCTTCAAATTGCTGGTATCTTAATGAAAGGTTGTGAAAATCAGGGATGGTAATTTTAAGATTTGTTGCAGGAAGGTCAGCTGACAGCCTGGTGAACATCCCGAATTGCCGCGAGGCTTCATATGCCTGCTGCGGATTCATAACTACATCAATGGTATGTGAATTTTTAATGAATGGAAACAGTCTGAAATAGCCTTCTTCAGGGTCATACACTATTTCTTCATTTTTAAGAGTTGTTATGGGAACAGTAAATAAGTAATCAGGATGGTATTGTTTAAAATATTGGGCGGTAGTATGAATATTGAAGGCAATATCCCTTGGTTTTTCAAACACGTTGTTGTTGATACGTTGAAGAATATACGCTTCATGGGAATTAATAATGCTCCAGGTGTGGTTGATCAAACCGGTTCCGTAAGGTTTAATTTGAAATTGTTCCGGGTCGAGACCGTATTCCGGCAAGATCGTGTTCGTTGTTGGCAAAGTAAAAGGATTTATAATTTCAATTCATATATCAAACATAGCCAAACAAATGGGAATTAACACCCGCAATCGTTTGCGGATAATTTGAGTGCAAGTTATGAGTTATGAGGTATGAGGTATGGGGTATGAGGTATGGGGTGTAAAACCCTGAAGGGGTGATATGATTATAGAAAGATATTAAGAAACAAAAACAAA
>CAXSIE010000350.1:0-6134 GCA_964237295.1 uncultured Flavihumibacter sp.
TACCAAGTATTCCACGAGTTCTTTTGGCACCGGGCGCTTGAATGCTTCATTGGCTGCCACCGATCTGTCACGGGAATCTGAAAGAATACCTACTTCATTTTCCACCTGAATCATTAATACGGTGTGTGCGTCACTATCAATTGCCCGTACATGTTTCATTAAAGCCGCAAACGCGCGGGCATCGGCATCCCGGTTCGCGTCGCTGAAAGTGGAAAGGATGTCAAAGCTATTGCCGTCCTTACCCTGGGCACGTGGAAATCGCTTCAGGTCTGTTTTAACCCATAACGGTGGATAGGTGGATACCCCATTTTTCCAGCTTGCAAACCAGAGAAGGCAAAGGCGGAGGTTGTTTCGCCTTGCAGCCTGTATGGCGCCGTCTACAAGACTAAAATCGAACTTGCCCTCCTGTGGTTCTATAAGATCCCAACATACAGCGGCGAGTGCAGTATTAAGATGATTGGCAGAAAATTTTGCCAACACGGGTGCCATATAGTCGAGGCTGGAAGAAGTGGAATTGTGCAGCTCTCCGCCCAGGATAAGAAAAGGCTTGCCATCCACGATCAGCTGGGTGCTGGTGCCTTGTTTTTTTAGAAAAGGAATGGTTGATTGCCCGAAAGAAGTAAAGCTGTGTACAGGCAACAATACAACGAATGCCAGTATGATGCGATGCGTGCAGTTCGAGATCTTCATAAGTTGTCAGTTGCTTTAATTGAGTATTAATCGGCCGTCTGCTGCGTCCATTTATGGCTGGCAGCGTACTATGCCGTTAAAATGTTCTCCGGAAAGGGTCGCCGGACGGAATAAATTCAATCGGCACTTCTGTTATAAAGGTGCGCAGCCATGTTGCGCAGTTATCCATACCGGCTTCCTCTCTCCTGTTGTGAGAAATAATTATAAACCCCTTTTTCTGTCCTGAGGCAATAATATCCCGTTCCCATTCAACATTGTTATTTTCCCTGTCTGGTTCATAGTGTATTGTAGCGTCCTGAAAGGGTGCGCCATCCCGCGGTACTTTATTGTAGCCTTTGCCTACCGTTTTTATGGTAAGCTGCGGATCGCCCACAACACGCACCCCGTCGCTTTTCAGGCGGTGTTTAACTTCCTTTGCATAAGCCAGCAGCGTTAAAGGCTGCGGCAGTTCATATACGTTGTTTGCTTCATCAAATTTCAATGTATCCCAACCCATTACTTTATTCCAGCCTTCATTAATTCCATCCGGCTTGCGGGCATGCCAGTGGTCGTGAAATCTGTGCACGAAAAGGCCGTTTTTTTTGATATAATCCTGCTTATGCAGGTACAGCGGATCGCCTGCCAGTCCCTCACCTAAATCCAGGTTGGTCCAGAATGTAGGCTCGTGTGCCAGCACAAAATTATGACCTGCCTTAACTGATTTTTGAAGCACCTCCAGCGTAGCCATGAATGATGTGGTGATACCGGTTACAATAATGTCCGGACTACCGCCGCCCTTAATGGTATCAACAGTTACATCCCGCCAGGGTATAAGAACATTTTTCTTGATCCGGTCCATTATTTGTCCTGCCGTTATGTTTACTGTTGAGGCAAAGCCCAAGCGGGGCGGTAACAGCCCGGCTCCGGCAACAGCAAGCCCCGTTGTTGAAAGATGCAGAAATCGCTTCCTGGAAATATTTTTTTTCATAATGGTTTGTATCGTCTTCGGTTAGTCTTTAGGTTATCAAGTGCCGGATGTTATGGTATCCAGAATGGTTCATTGGCGGCAATCCATTCTATCGGAACTTCCGTGATAAAACTTTTCAGCCACAAAGCGACTTCCGCATAACCCGGATCTTCAGACGCTTCACGACCAATGAGGATCATTCCCTTATTTTTTCCCTTCCAGGTTAAAATATCCCTGAAGTATTCACAGCTTTCCCATTCAATGGCTTCCGCAATCACTATTAAATCCACATCCGGTTCCTTTAAAAATTCCTGCAACTCTGAAAGTTTGAACATGCCATGCGATAAAGCCGCCTTTTTAATCCTGGTGGCTGGATCTCCTATAACGCGGAGGGCCGGTATTTTCAGCCTGCTCCTGCACTCGGCCACTTTCTCTTTTAACGAAGCCTCGGGAAGATTGAAATATTTATTTCCCTTGGCATATGCTTCACCGGCGGCTGGATGAATGTGGTATTTGTCCCAGCCCAATGCTTTTGCAAGTCCTGATAACTGACCATCCACTTCTCTGGCGTTCCAGTTGTCATAATACCGCCATATTACCAGTTTATTCTTGTAAATGAAATCTTTCTTATAAAGAAATGCAGGGTCATTTTTAAGATAGTCTTCCGTCTCCAGGTAATAAGCAGGTTGCTGGGTGATGATAAAATTTTTTCCGGCAGCTACTGCTTTTTTCAGCACTTCTACGGAGGGCGTAAATGACGTAACAATACCGGTAACCATTGTATCCGGTGCGCCTGCGTTAAAAATATCCACCGCTGAATCTCTCCAGGTATTATGCAACTGACCTTTGATCCGGTCAATTACCTGCTGCGCCGTAATTTTTGTAGCCATAAGCGAATGTACTTTAGTAATTCGTGGAGCTGTTAAACGTACCTGTTCCTGCCTCAACAACTGAATTTTTTTCAGGTGCAGAAGGCACTGCATATGCTGTATATGCAAGCTAAACAATTTTGCAAAACTTCCATTTCAGTCGTTTTCACATTGGAAAGTAGTAATTAAAAGCATAAGTTTTTTGAACCACGGATGATAATGAATGCTCTTTATTTTATGCAGTCATAGCAACACAGGGTGGTGTTCAATTGAAGGGTTACAACGCAGGCTTATTATTTTCCTGCTGTTTTACGATAACAACAGGTGCAGGATTTATATAACGGCTTACGGTTACAAAAGCAAAGTTGTCCCAATTATCGTTGTCCAACGTTCTTAAGGCAAGTTTAGAGGAGCCGTTGGTTGCGGGCCATTCCACCATAACGCCATCCTGCATTCCTTTTAAACTTTTACCATCATACCAATAAGATGCAGGGCGCCATTTGTCAGTAATAATTTTATTTGCGGCTTTAATCAGCGGTGAAGTTTTCAGGTTGTAGATGCTGGCGCTGTCATACAACATTACATAATTGGTTCCCGTACCTGCAAAATCAGTATGATCACCAAAACAAAACCAGTTGTTCCATCCGCCAACGCCCGCCCGCACCCAGTGCTGATCTGCTCCGCCGCGCTGATAAAGTGTACGTATGATCATTTGTCCTGTTACATCAAGGTTTGCCGTAATAATGCCATCCTGTCCATCTGTTTCTTTTAATTTCAGGACACCGTCCTGCTCCACAACTTCACCGATAGAAACATTGCTCCATTTTTTGGTGTAGTCAATGTCTTCGAAATCATCAAAAAATAAAAAAACAGCATTGCCATTGGACACCGGCTGTGCATCAGCATTACCATAGTACATATAGATTGTATGCAGCCCATGCGACTTCAGAACGGGTAGCTTCACCCATATACAGCTTGCACCGCTGTCGTTCCATTTTTCTATCCAGTAAGGAAGTTCCGCATCTTTCAGGTTTCCTGACATGGTTGAAAAGCGGATATCTGCGCCACCTGCCCTGACTTTTGAATAATCGAAATTTGCTTTATCAAATTGAACCTGGATGACAGCACCTGAAACCTTGTCGCCTTGATTCTTAATAGTTATTTTTCTTTTAAAGCCCCATGCTGCAGGTAAAAACGTAACACCGGCCTTGGCATGAAGTGGTTCAACTACGAAAGGAGCGGAGTCACTATAAATGACCAGGAAGGTGCCAATGATGGTTATCATTACTTTAAGCAATAATTTTTTTGCTTTCATTTTTTTGCTTTAATAAGATAAATATAGTCTTCGCTTGTTATTAAATGGTCAGGGTTGATGAAATGATACTGAAACATATTCCAGTACAACAGCAAATGCCGCACGCCAGTATTTCCAGTTATGCCCCCCATCGGTGATCGTAAATTCATGCGGTATTTCTTTTCGCTGCATGGCAACATGTATCAGCGCATTACCCTGGCTTAAAAAATCATCGTCGCCACAATCAATATGCCAGCGAACAGCCTTCTTAAGACTATCGGGCATCGTATTCATCTGGTACAATACACTCTGGCGATTATAGTAAGCTGTTATATCCTGTTTTGAGATGCCCGGGATTTCCTTTGTCAACTGTGTGGCAGCGTCTTCCGGTGTAAGGGGTCCTGCGCCGCCACTCATGGGGCATGCAGCAGCAAAAAGTTCAGGGTGGTGCAGGGCATAAATAAAAGTCGCCTCTCCGCCATTGCTCAAGCCTGAAATGGCGCGATAGTGTTTATCGGATTTTATTTTGTATGTTTTTTCTATAAATGGGATAAACTCCTGAAAAAAGAAATCCTCAAACCGCCACGAATTGTTGGCATTGTTGAAAAAACCGCGTTTGACGGCACTGGCATCGGGCATAACGATGATCATGGGCGTAGCAGCGCCGGTTGCGATCGCATTGTCTGCGGTATGCTGCACCTCTCCAAACTGTATCCATCCGGTCTGATCATCGCCGCCACCATGTAAAAGGTATAAAACGGGATAGCTACGCTTGGAAGTTTCATAACCGGGCGGGAGATAAACTGCATATCGTTTGTCTATATTCAGGATCCTGCTTTTCATGGAAAGGTTATCGAAAACTATACTTTCCTGGGCCATCGCAGCAGAGTATATAATAATGAAACATAAGAATAATAATGCGCATTCTTTCATAAGCAAATTTTTAAATGTTATCATCTTTTAAGCATGTTCACCACAAACGCAATATAGAGCACGATAACAATTCTTCCTTTGTCATCAGGGCCAAAAGATGCAATGTATGTTTTAACGTATCTGAAACTATCTTAGCATGCTTACAAGTAGGATATCTGGATCCATTAATATTCAGAGCCTGGCACCACTAAGAGTGGCTTCTTCGCCATGCGGCATTATGCCGGCAACTTCATAACCCGGGCTGGTCAGTAACAAAGAGATTTTTGCGCTGGTAAGCATTTCATTTTCACAATCAATATTTTGATTGACTTATCTATCCTGATTTTCAAGGGGTTTTGTAAATTTAATGAATTAGGAGCAATGTGGAGCATACAATTAAATAAGCGAGTCAGCCCTGTATGATAATCAATCAATATACTTTTTGATGATAAATTATCCTTTAAAAATTTTTATTTTTTATAATTTCTTGTATACTATGATTCCCCAAAAGAAGTTATCCGGCGGAGCTGAATCCCAATTGTTAAAAGCATGGCCACCGTCTGATTTATAATGGAGTTTGTAAGAGCCCGCAGGTAAATTAATTATTGTATCCGTGCATTGATTCTTAATTGCTCCGCCTATATGTTTTGCCGGCTGTCCCTGCATTTGCCATACGGTTTTACCCTCTTTGTTTTCTATCCACCCATAGTCGCACCACGATGTTAGGTCGGCAGAACAATTTTCACCCACTCCGTACACTCTTACTTGCATAGGTTTAACAAGTGTGAAAGAGGTTAATGGCTCACTGTTAATACCCACTTCAGTTAAACGGGCAATGACAGGTAACTTCAGCAGTGGATTTGTGTATTTGAAATTTAATTCAGCATACAATTGATAAAGCATTTGCGCTTTAATGGTATCGCCTTTTACATTGTTCATAATTGCCTGGGTAATGATTTCCTTGTTATAAAAATCTTTATAAGAACCTTTAAGAACAGGGGTTATAATTTTTTTAATTTCTGATACCGGCATATCATAATTAATAAATGCAAGGCTATCATTCCGATTGATAAAACATTTATAAAAAAGCTGCCCGACAGGTGAGGTAAACAAATCTCCATCGGCAAGCGGGAATGGAGCACTAAGTTTGCTGATGTTAGTTAGTACAACCAGCGTAAGCTTTTGAGAAGGCACTTTTACAAACAAACCCGATTCTCCCTGCGTTTGTCCATAATGCCAGTAAAAGTCAACACCATGATATTGCTGCGTAAACCAGCCTAAACCGTAAGGCGTTATGGTTCCGCTTTTTGTTCGATCAGGAGTGAAGATAAGTTGCTGTGTTACTGCGCTTACAAATGTATTCCTGTCTATAGAAGATGAATATTTCAGCAAGTCGCCTACCGTGGTAACAAGCCCACCAAAC
>CAXSIE010000351.1:0-2994 GCA_964237295.1 uncultured Flavihumibacter sp.
TACGGAACCCTTGTTCTGATGATAGCTGCAAGCATTTTTCACATAGTAAGAGGTGAAGCCTCAAAAATTGGAGTAAACATTTTTTTTGCAGTGCTTGCCGTTTTTATAGCGTGGGCACGAAAAAGGAAAGCTCCGATTGAACCTAAAGGCATTTGATACAAAGGTAATTCCTGAAACAAACTTATCGTCAATTGAAAGCATGAATAGAAAAAAGTTCTTATACTTAAAAAACGTTGTTAATATATATAAAGTCTAACGATATTTTTTATGTCTAACTAGAGTATTACCCCTAATTGTTAATAGATAAGTATAAGCCTTCTACTAAAATACGTTGGATAGCACGGGTTATTTCGATTTTTTTATATATTTTCTGATCTGTAATCATCCTATGAAAAAAATCTGCTGTTTATATGTTTTTTTATACCTGTTTACATATTCTCATACCTTAGGACAACAATCAAATAATGGATTGCGTTTCAACGGTGTGCCTGATTTGGAAGGAAGCTATGTAGAGCTTCCCAATCGTCGCAATCGCCTTGAATTTGAAACAGGAACGGTTGAAATGTGGCTAAAGCCATTATTTACATCAAATAAACGATGTTTTTTTTCAGAAAAAACTTCGTCGGGAACTCGATTCAGTCTGTATATGGCTGCGAATGCAATTGGAATATGGAATGGAACCACCTACGCAACTATTCCATTTTCTTTCGCTTTTAACACCTGGGTACATGTGTCTATGATAATTACAATTTCGAAAGTGGACGTGTACATAAATGGAGTTTTTCAGAATACCATCAACATCGGTCTAAACAGCGCTGAAACGGGAACGACACCCCGGATAGGCACAACCGGCGACATTTCCTCAAATGAAAATTGGCAAGGACTTATTGATGAGGTAAGGGTATGGAACATGGCAAGAACAAGTACCCAGGTGCTGTCGGATATGCATGATTCTACAACTGTCAACGATCCTAACCTTCTCGTTTATTATGATTTTAATCAAGGAATAAGTGATGGAAACAATACAAGTATCACAAATGTCCTGGACCGAAGTGTTAATGCACGCGACGGCATATTGAAAAATTTCGCCTTAACTTCAGGAAGCACTTCGAATTTTTTTGAATACACCAAGGTCTTTTTAATTGATCCTCCCGTAAATCTGTTTGTAAACGCTGCTGTAACGGCAAGCGGTACCGGCACATCTTGGCAAACAGCAAAAAAAACACTCACTGAAGCATTATTTCTCGCCAATTCGGGAATAACACCCTATACTATTTATGTTGCAAAAGGTACTTATAAACCCGGGAGCCAAAGAACAAGTTCGTTTGTAATTACAAGAGATTCAATACAGCTGTTTGGTGGATATTCCGGTAATGAGACCGACCTTTCTGTTCGAGATCCTAAGTACAATGGTACTATTCTAAGCGCCGACATCGGGATATTAAATAACAACAGTGATAATTGCAATCATGTGCTGGTAATGACATCCTCATCCGGCAAGCAACTGACAAATGCATCCATCTTAGATGGTTTTACTATAATCGGAGGGTATGCACAGGGAGCGGCCGACACCACAATTAATGACAAACTTATTCATGCCACTTCAGGGGCCGGTATCATGCTGGATGGATCAGGCGCCGGTAATACTTGCAGTCCAAAAATAAATAACTGTATTTTTTTAAACAACCTTGCCTTAGGTGAGTTCATAAACGACGAATTTTTTGTTGGTCAATTACCTGCGAAGGGTGGTGCAATATCGATAAAGGCTGACAATTATGGCAAAGCAAATCCGGAAATCACCAACTGTGTCTTTCGAGGTAATGGAGGAGACATCATGCAGGGAGCCGTAGTCTTTACAGACTGCCAGGATCATGGTATGAGCAGCCCGCTGATAAGCAATAGTGTTTTTAATGCAAACATTGGAAGCACAGAAATGATCTATGATATTGCCTCAGATTCTGGAACCAGTAACTTATCAATAATCAATTGTACATTTTATAACAATAGCCCTTATAACCTGGTCACTCCTTATGGTTATAACGGAACCCTGCATGTTTCTATAACAAACTGTATCATACAGCGTGGCAGCCAGGGAATTTATGATGAGAGTGAATCGACAACATATGACATTAATTATACCATTTCGCAATACGGTTATGCAGGTAATAGTAATATTGCTTCATCTGAATATAGCTACTTCACTAACCCCTCAAATCCTGTTGGACCAGATGGCATATGGCGCACTGCAGATGATGGGTTAACGCTTAAATCCTGTGCTTCGGCTATTAATAGCGGCAACAATATTGTTGCATCCATCACCGACATTACCGGAAAAACCAGGATAGTAAATTCAATTATTGACAGGGGCGCTTACGAAGGTGCAGCCAATGTAATCAGTCTTTCAACAGCGGCTGTAAACAATCAGCCTTTTATTAAAGATGATTGTATTGGCAATACCTGGACTTATTACGCAATTCCAAATCAACCCGGTAAACTTTCATTCGCCATAAGTTGGGGCACTACTAACAATGCAGCACGTAACGCAGCAACAATTAATATCAATACGGATAATGCAAATACGTTGCTGACTAACAGCTCGTCCGGAATTGCGGCTATGCGCCGTTACTGGAATGTTGATCTGCATGGAATTCGACTAAACGGTCCGGTAAGTATTCGATTCTATTATGATTATGCTGACATAAATAATATGAAGGATAGTCTAACTAAGATCGGCCAGGTGTCGGATGTGAAGTGGCTCTTTAATAAAGGCAATGCTTATTCCCCTATTCAAATAGGAATAGATAATATTAATAACGGCAATTATGAATTTTTAGTTCAGTCTGTTGAAGGCGTACAGGATGATATTGCATTTGTTGAATTCGCTGATCTGAATTCACTTGCAGGCGGAACGGCAATAGTTACTGCGGCTGCTGAACCTCTGCCCATCACGCTTAATAGTTTCACGGTTAGAACGAAAGGATGCGGTATTCTTTC
>CAXSIE010000351.1:3004-4777 GCA_964237295.1 uncultured Flavihumibacter sp.
GTAATCAATTTTAAACATTATGAATTACAAAGGAGTGAAGATGGCATCAACTTCGCTACAATTGCAGTTGTAGAGCATAAAAATGAAAGATATGTATATGAGTATGTGGACGCTGATTTACCAAAAGCCGTCTCCTATTTTTACCGTCTGAAACTGGTGGATATAGATGGAAAATATAAACTATCTTCTATACAATCCATACGGCGCAACTGCGAAAATAGCTTACGTAATGTTATCATCGCACCGAATCCGGTTATTTCTGTATGTACCATTGTGATTTCGGGTAATATTCGCAACGCATCTTTGTCATTATTTGATGTTTACGGCAGGAAACTTTATTCCACCACCACTCAGGGATCAGTTACAACTTTTAAAATTCCGATGCAGTCCCTGCCATCAGGAATGTATACACTAATACTTAAATCCGATGATGGTGTTACAGTATCAAGGAAAATTTTGAAGGAATAAATATTTAACACATGTTAATATTTGCGATGATTTTTATTCAGTGTTAGGTCACTTAGAGCCGTTTGATATTACCTTTTGCAAGCGGAAAATTAAATATGTTAAAAAAACTGGTGTTGCTATTACGATTCAGTTGTGCTCATAAAATTTTTTATGTTAGTGTTTGATGACAGGATCCTATATTTATATAGATATCAATTATGACATAATTATTATTATGGTCATTAACCAGCTTCTGGACATCACTGACTCGCTCAAGGTTGAGGCTTAACGCTTTGTTGTAGTTTCCTAATACACTGTAAATATCACGCATGCCACGGTTTGCGAAAAACCTGGTCTTAATATCGCCTTTCGGTTTAAGAGAGATTGCTGCTGGTAGTATTCCAGTCCCTTTACATAATTCTTTTGATTCGTGTATGCAGCGGCAATATCTATAAGAGCATTGGCATGAGTATAAGTGGTATCATTTTTTTTAAAATAGGTTGACGCCTGAAGGGCATATTCCAATACTTTGCTATAATCTTTAATAAAAGTATTATAGTAAAAAATAAACAAACTAAATGTTGATTGAATGGCCAGGGTATTCCTTTTCCCATTTACACTTGTTGAGTATTTGCTGGTAAAAACTGATAGCCTCCGTTTCTTTCTTTTGTGCGGCATAGAGACGGCCTATCGAGAAAGCCGGCTTATACCATACAGGCACAATCCTTGATCCCCAGTTTTCGACATCACCGAACTGCTGAAAGTATGCCATAGCGTTTTGCAAATCTTTGATGCCCTGGTCATAGTTTTCAAGTTCCCCCTTTAAAAGTCCAATATCTGCCAGCACCTGGTATTGCAAATAAGTAAGCTTGTTTTCCATGGCGAGGTCATAACCTTTCTGATCATAATCCAAAGCTTTTTGGTATTCATTGGAAGTTTCATATGCCTGGCCCAGTGCCCAGTACGCTTTGACCTGGCCTTTCACCCAGCCTAATTGCTGAGCCAGTTCCAATTCCTGATTAGCGTACAACAGCATTTTCTGCCTGTCAATGATGTCATACGATATTGCTATCCTATCCAGCAGGTTTACCTTGTTGGTATCAGGTCGGGCTGTTTTTAACAGCTTTAAAAGCGAGTCTATTTCAGTTGCTTTTTTATCCTGGGCAAGTATTGAATTGATCGTACATAAAAACAAGAAAGTAAAAGCTATACCAAAGCAGAACGGCTTACCTGTTTTGTTTAGAAAAAACATTTCTTATAATTGATTTAAAAAGGAGCAATGGAAGTCTTATTGAATATAATATAAATTTTCCAATACCGGTATCC
>CAXSIE010000351.1:4787-6123 GCA_964237295.1 uncultured Flavihumibacter sp.
GGTATCCGAAGGAAACCTTAACAATCACAAGCAATTGACATGAAACATGAACCTATTTATTTTTCTTGCTTATGATAAACACAATTAGACTGATAAAAAAAGTTCCAATAGCAAATCCACAAGCAAGAAGGCTTAAAATATAAATTGTCCTTATGTCCTCGATACCTTTCTGGCTTATGATGCGCCCAATATTAACTAATGCAAATGCTGATGTTATAGCCAGCATCAGTTTAGTGGTCTTATGTTCCATTTATAGTTTATTTTTTATGATGTCTGATCTGTGCAGTTTCGGCTTCTTTGGTGGAGAAATTATTATCTACAGAATAAAGCTAAATAAAACAAAATTATAAAGCAAGGGGCTCGGCCACCGCGGCATCAGGTAGGTTTAATTAAAAAAATATTTTATCATAAAATCAACTACGATGAAAAAATAACACGTCGTCTTACTACTTACCGGAATGTTTTTAGGCAACTTAATTATTTTTGGCTTCTGGTGTTTTCTGTCAAAAGAGTATACAATATCTGTTATTTGTTACAGCCTTACTTTATTCGTTTTGGTATTCGCCATTGCCGCAACTGCTATAGATGATGACAAAACTAATGAGCAGCTGAATTAACCCAAAATCATAAACACAGGTTCCACTCATCAAACGAGATCAAAACAAATGTTATAAACAAGATTGATAATCAAGGTTGACAAAAAGTAAACGCCCAGGGGCTATGTCTATACCCCGGCTTAAGTTCTCAAAGAGTATTAGATTTTCGAGCTACAACGCAATTCCCGGCTTGTTTTTACTGGCCGGGCTTTTTTGTGTCTTGCGTTTGTTTCATTGGAAATTTTTTAGATGTATCCGACCTGACTGGGGCGAAAACTTTAAGATTTGTTCTGACTGTATCAACTCTCTTGCTTTTAGCAGCATTACTCCGAACAATCAAAAAGTTGCCAAAGCTATGATTACTGCAACCAAAGCAATAATTGGTGTAATAACCTTAATGGGTCTACCCTTATTCCATTCAAATCTTGCAGTTTTATCTGCTAACTCCTGGCGTTTCCTAACTTTTTCCTTCTCGGTCTCAAGTTGTTTTAAATAAGCAAAATGACCACCAGCAGCCCTAGCCTCTTTGCCTTTGTCAGTCAATCTTCCGTAAAAATTATTTGGGAGGTCTTTAGCAACATAACCAAATTGAATAATTAATAATTCTTCGATCTCATCTCTTAAAAATCTTATCATTTGTTTATCCAAAGGATGTAACGGGGCTTCATCAGCCACTTGCATAATGTTTACTTCTTGAAATTCTGGAAAATGAGGAAGCATTAGATCGATGCAATCGGCAG
>CAXSIE010000352.1:0-6121 GCA_964237295.1 uncultured Flavihumibacter sp.
ATTCTTTACCAACGCCATTTTCGCCGGTAATAAGTACCCGTGCCTCAGTAGGAGCAACTTTTTCAATTGTTTCTTTTATTTTTTGTATGGGCAATGAATCACCTATCATCTCCTGCACTCTTGCCACTTTTCTTTTCAGCACTTTGGTTTCAGTAACCAGGGATGTTTTATCAATTGCATTACGGATTGTAATCAATAACCTGTTAAGATCAGGCGGTTTTGAAATGTAATCAAAAGCGCCTTTTTTCACTGCTTCAACAGCCGTTTCAATAGTTCCATGCCCGGAGATCATTATAATAGGTACATCAACATTAACCTCCTTTGATTTTTCTAAAAAGTCAATACCATCCATTTTCGGCATTTTGATATCACACAACACTACATCATATGTCTTTTCTTTAAACTTTTTCAGGCCTTCTTCTCCATCGCCCGCCTCATCTATTTTATATCCTTCGTAGGAAAGGATTTCACCCAATGTTTTTCGAATGGATTTTTCATCATCAATGATCAGGATATTTGACATGCGTTAATTTTTTCCAACTACAAATATAGGAAGTAAGACCCTGAACCCTTCTATAAAAAGTAAGGCGGCCTTTGGAGCAGGCATGCAAACGATCAGTCTGAATAATTTTGAAAAAAAGTTTACCTGCTAAAAGCAAACAATTTTGCTAAAGAAATTTATTGCAGTAGATAGTGGGGTGGTAAGCTCTGTTTGTTAAAATGGTGTGCACTGGAAATCTCACTAACACCATTTTAAATTAGGGTACATTAAGCAAAAGAGTAGCAGTATTGCTATTTCTTTAAATACATTACTTCTTTCACCAGTTTAACGGTTCTTGGAACATCAGGAAGATAGGCCGCAACCAGATTTGGTGCATAATGCATGGGTGCATCCGCGCTGGTAATACGGCGGATAGGTGCATCCAGGTAATCAAAGCCTTCCTTTTGAATACGATATGTTATTTCTGAAGATACAGAGGCAAAGGGCCATTGTTCTTCTACAATCACAAGGCGATTGGTTTTCTTTACCGATTCAAGAATGGTTTGCCAGTCCATTGGCTTGATGGTCCTAAGGTCTATCACTTCAGCGCTGATGCCTTCTTTTTCAAGTTCTACTGCAGCACCCAGAGCTACTTTCATCATTTTATTAAAAGATACGATGGTAACATCGGTACCTTGTTTTTTGACAGCTGCCTTACCGATCGGGATCAGGTACTCTTCTTCGGGCACATCTCCTTTTTCTCCGTACAACACCTCACATTCCATAAATATAACCGGATCATTGTCTCTGATAGCACTTTTCAATAAACCTTTCGCGTCATATGGATTGCTGATAGAAATCACTTTAACACCGGGTATGTTTGCGTATAAGCTTTCAAAGGCTGTAGAATGCTGGGCGCCAAGCTGCCCTGCAGAGCCACCGGGGCCCCTGAATACAATAGGACAACCAACCTGTCCGCCGCTCATTGCCAGCATTTTACTGGCGGTATTAAGGATCTGGTCAAGAGGCAGCATGGCAAAGTTCCAGGTCATGTATTCAACGATAGGGCGCAATCCGTTTTGGGCCGCTCCAACAGCGATACCGGTAAAACCAAGCTCAGCGATCGGCGTGTCGATCACTCTTTTCGGTCCGAACTCATCCAGCATACCCTGGCTTACTTTATAAGCTCCGTTATACTCCGCCACTTCTTCTCCCATTAAAAACACCTTGTCATCACGTCTCATCTCTTCACTCATGGCTTCACGCAAAGCCTCCCTTAAAGCAATTTGTCTCATTATCTATAATTTGTCGAGTGGCAAAAATATCGGTTGTTAATGAAATGAGCAAATCATCTTAATGCTGCTTTGCAATGTGTTTGAAGCTGCGGTGCAAATTTAAATTTCGAAATTTTGTAAATCCGCATCCTTACTTCCTCTCCCCTATCTTTGCCACCTTAAAAGCTGATCGTGGATAACACAACAAATATAATTGATCTCATTATCGTTGGCGGCGGGCCAATTGGTCTTGCCTGCGGACTGGAGGCGCAAAAGGCAAAATTGAATTTTATAATCCTTGAAAAAGGATGCCTGGTAAACTCATTGTACAATTACCCTGTAAACATGACTTTCTTTTCTACCTCCGAAAGACTGGAAATCGGCGGCGTACCTTTCGTTTCCAATAATGTAAAACCGACACGTGCTGAATCATTGGAATATTACCGCCGGGTTTCTTCCGGTTACAGCCTTCCGGTTCGTCTTTTTGAAGAAGTGATGGAAATCAAACAACACGATGGCTATTTTGAAGTGATCAGCAATAAAGGAATCCACCTCACAAAAAATATCATTATAGCAACAGGCTTTTATGGAATTCCTTACTTGTTAAATGTAGCGGGAGAGCATTTACCTAAAGTAACCCATTATTATAAAGATCCGCATTTTTATGCGTTTGAGAAAGTGCTGGTAGTAGGCGCTATGAATTCCGCTGTAGACGCGGCTTTGGAAACATGGCGGAAAGGAGCAACCGTTACTATGGTGATCCGAAAAGAACAGATCGGTGAAAGAGTAAAGTACTGGGTGCGGCCTGATATTGAAAACCGGATAAAAGAAGGATCCATCAAAGCTTTATATAATTCGCATGTTCTTTCCATACGCGAACATGAGGTAGACATACAGACACCGGATGGGATGGTAACGATTGAAAACGATTGGGTAATCGCTTTAACGGGTTATCAGCCCGATCTTACATTTTTACGAAACGCCGGCGTTGAACTTTCACCGGATGCTGTAATGAAACCATACTTTAATCCGGCTACTCACGAAACCAATATAAAAAATTTGTATGTTGCCGGAGTGATATGCGGAGGAATGGATACCCATAGCCTGTTCATTGAAAATTCAAGAGTGCATGCAGAACAGATTATCATTTCTATAAACAATAGGCTTCAAGCAACCGCTGCCAGATCAAGCTGACAGGCCATTATAATTACTAAAGCATTTTTTTCATCAGCCAGTCTTTCTGCAGGTCGGTACCCAGCACAAAGATCTGTTTGCCAAAAATTTCGAAACCCCATTTAGTGTAAAAGTCTATAGCTCTTTGATTTTTTTCCCATACAGCAAGCCAGATGACCTGCTTTTGCTTTTGTAAGGCGATATCAACAGCGTGCTGCATCATACTGCTGCCAACACCCTTACCTACCATTGTGGCAGTAGCATAAATCCTGGCTATCTCAAGAGATTTCAATCCGTTTAATTCTCTGGGATTATCACGTTCCCTTAGTTTAATATAGCCGGCAATTTTTTCATCCGCATAAGCCAGAAAAAATGTATTGAAAGAAACACCTACTTCAGCCATCAAAGCTCCTTTGGTAAATTGTTCTTTCAGGAATATCTCCATATCCTTAAGCGTATTGTGTGGCGCGAATGTTTCGTGGAAAGTTTTGCGACTCAGATCTGCAATCATCTCTGCATCGTTACTATTTGCAAGCTTTATGGAAATTTCCTCTATGGCCATGCTTCAAATGTAAAGCAGAATTTACAGAGTTATGTAGAATTATCCAATTCCTGAAGCGGTTAAAATCGCGGCATTTTACCTGAAAGACTTTCGAAAGCCGATCCAACTATAGCAACTCGATCACCATTGCGGAAGCGCCCCCTCCGCCATTGCAAATCCCTGCCGCACCCCTGCTTGCATGATGTTGTTTTAAAACATTGATGAGCGTAACTATGATGCGTGCGCCGCTGCAACCCAACGGATGGCCCAGGCTTACGCCGCCGCCATGCACGTTCACGCGCAAAGGATCCAGCTTCATTAATTGCGTATTAACAATACCCACCACGCTGAACGCTTCATTGAGCTCGAAAAAATCAATATCGCCGGGATACAGTCCTGCCTTTTGAATGGCTTTTGGAACGGCAATAGCAGGGGAAGTAGTAAACCATTCCGGAGCCTGTTCCGCATCTGCATATCCCCGAATCCGGGCTACAGGCTGTAGTTGCAATGCTACTGCTTTTTCTTTGCTCATCAGCAACAACGCAGCAGCACCGTCATTTATAGTAGAGGCGTTGGCTGCCGTAACTGTTCCGTCTTTTGTAAATGCCGGCTTTAAATCAGGTATCTTATCAAACTTTACATTTTTGTACTCTTCATCTTCTTTAAAAAATACAGGTTCACCTTTTCGCTGTGGAATTGGAACCGGAACGATTTCGTTAGTAAACTTACCAGCTTTCCAGGCTGCTTCACTACGCTGGTAACTTTCAATGGCATACGCATCCTGTTCTTCACGTGTTATTTTATATTCCCTGGCGCAAAGGTCAGCAGCGCAGCCCATGGCATAATCCTTATACACATCCGTCAATCCATCTTTATGCAGCCCGTCAATCAACTGGGTATTTCCATATTTATTCCCCCATCGGGTGGAAGGAGCATAAAAAGGCACACTGCTCATATTTTCCATGCCGCCTGCTATCACTACATCATTATCTCCCAACAAGATGCTTTGGGCTCCCTGGATAATGGCTTTCATGCCACTGGCGCAAACCTTATTTACGGTGGTGCAGGGAATATGATCCGGCAAATCTGCCAGTTTAGCCGCTTGTCTTGCAGGCGCCTGTCCCAGGTTAGCCTGTAACACACATCCCATCAGCACTTCATTTATAATTGCCGGGTCTATTCCGGCCCGTTCAATGGCCGCTTTAATCGCTATGGCCCCCAGCATCGTTGCCGGGATATCTTTTAATGTTCCGCCGAAACTCCCTATCGGTGTGCGTACTGCCGATACAATGTATACTTCCCTGTTATTCATCCTGCTCGTTTAAAAGAGATAAAGATACGAAAATAGGTATGAGATAATAAGTAGACCGACTTCCGGGGGCTTTGATGCGTATGCTTATAAATTTAAACGTTGACTTTATAAGTCAACCTCCGAAAGTCAACGTTTCGTAAAAAAAATTACTGATATTGTAGCCAAATCTTATTATCCATTGTCATTAACAACAACATCCTCTACCGAATTAAAAAGAACACTGACCCCGCTCATGCTCTGGGGACTCGGTGTCGGGTACGTTATTTCAGGTATGTATTTCGGCTGGAACCTGGGACTGGAGCAAGGTGGAACGCTCGGGCTGGCAATAGCCACTTTTTTTATCATCATCATGTACGTCGCTTTCACCTTCAGCTATGCCGAACTTGCCTGTTCCATTCCAAAGGCCGGTGGTGCATTCGATTACGCTAACAGGGCC
Organism: uncultured Flavihumibacter sp.; assembly: GCA_964237295.1. GTDB lineage: Bacteria > Bacteroidota > Bacteroidia > Chitinophagales > Chitinophagaceae > JADCRZ01. The sequence goes on from CAXSIE010000352.1 coordinate 5,218, forward strand.
TTCGGTAAAAACCTGGGTTTCATCGCCGGCATGGCACAAAACATCGAATTTATCTTTGCACCGCCTGCTATCGCATTTGCCATAGGCGCCTACTTCAATTTGTTCTTTCCACAAATACCCATCCTGGCCATTGCCATTTTTGCCTACCTGTTATTTACGGCGCTGAATATTTACGGCGTAAAAGCAGCAGCCACTTTTGAATTGCTGATCACCATCCTTGCCGTAGGCGAATTATTATTATTCAGCGGGATAGCACTTCCTCATTTACAGATAAACAATTTAAAGCACAATGCCTTACCGCATGGATGGCAGGGAATATTTGCTTCCATCCCTTTTGCTATATGGTTTTTCCTGGCAATTGAAGGCGTGGCTAATGTAGCGGAAGAAGCTGTAAATCCTCAACGCACCATACTTATCGGGTTTGGCTCTGCCATTACAACACTGGTACTGCTTTGCCTGCTTACTTTCGCGGCATCAACCGGCGTTGCAGGCTGGGAAGCCATTGTTTATAAAGCCGATGGCACTACTTCAGATTCTCCGTTGCCACTGGCTCTTGGCCATATTGTAGGAAACAGTAATTTGTTGTACCACCTACTCATAACCATTGGGTTGCTGGGACTGGTAGCTTCCTTCCATGGCATCATCCTGGCGGCCGGCAGGTCAACCTTTGAATTCGGAAGAGTACGCTTTGCACCGGCTTTTCTGGGTAACATCCAATCAAAATTTCAAACTCCCGCCAATGCTTTGCTCGTTAATATGGTAATAGGAATTGTAGCACTGTTAACCGGCAAAACTTCGGAGATCATAACTCTTTCTGTTTTCGGAGCATTAACATTATATATCTTATCCATGGCGGCACTGTTAACCCTGAGAAAAAAAGAACCGCTGCTGAACAGGCCTTTTA
>CAXSIE010000353.1:0-4683 GCA_964237295.1 uncultured Flavihumibacter sp.
CCTGAAATTAAAGATGCGGCAATAGTTAACAGTGGCATGAGCCGCTGGCACAATTACTATGTGGAAGGAATGAACTGGCTCACCCAACAGGTAGGTATCGACGGTATATACCTGGATGATGTTGCATTTGATCGCATTACCATGAAACGTATAAAACGAGTGCTTACGAAAGACGGCCATCCCGGCATTATTGACCTGCACTCTGCCAACCAGTATAATAAAAATGACGGGTTCAATAACAGCGCTAATTTATACATGGAACATTTTCCCTACCTGAACCGTTTGTGGTTCGGAGAATACTTTGATTATGAAAAGAACCCTGCTGATTTTTTTCTTACCGAAGTCAGTGGCATTCCCTTTGGACTAATGGGGGAAATGCTACAGGGTGGCGGCAATGCCTGGCGGGGAATGATCTATGGTATGACAAACAGGATGCCCTGGAGCGATAATGCAGGCCCGCGTCCTATCTGGAAAGTATGGGATGATTTTGGAATGAAAGGAACTGAGATGGTTGGTTACTGGAGTGAAAACTGTCCAGTGAAAACCAACAACCGGCAGGTGCTGGCAACGGTGTATAAAAAGAAAGGCGCTGCGCTGATTTCCATTGCAAGCTGGGCGCCTGATGATGTTTCGGTTCAGTTACAGATTGACTGGAATAAGTTGGGAATGGATTCTTCTAAAGCTATCATCACTGCGCCGGAGATAAAAAACTTTCAGCCTTCGCAGTCATTTTCGTTACAGGGCACTATTCCGGTTGCAAAAGGGAAGGGATGGTTGTTAATATTAAAAGATAAATAGTGTTTTATAAATACTTACACTTTAAAACTTCATTTACATTTGGAAACATTTATTTCTAAAACCAATTTATTATGAACATTACACTAGAACAAGCCGAAGCCGCTATAAAAGCAGCTAAAGAAAAAGCTAAAGAAATCAAAACACTGATGAACATTGCGGTTGTTGATTCCGGTACCAACCTGATCGCCTTTGTGCATATGGATGGCGCATGGCTGGGATCTATTGATATTTCACAGAAAAAAGCAAGAACTGCCCGGTACTTTAACATGGATTCGGGTGAAATAGGCAAGCTTTCACAACCGGGCGGACCATTATTTAATATTGAGCACTCTAATAATGGTTTAATAACTTTTCCCGGCGGCGTATGCATCAAAGATGCGCATGGAAACATTATCGGCGCTATCGGCGTTTCCGGAAGTACCGTAGATAATGATCATGCTGTGGCCGCTGCAGGTGCTCATGCCGTTAAATAAGTTTATTCATTTTTACAAATCAACTTTTATTCTACCGGGCCTGATAAATTTTATGACTGGCTCCAGGTACTTATTATCAGCAGCATATTAAGATTTCTTTATGAAAAATGAAATCATAACAATTGTGATCAGGCGTTAATATTGTGTAAATTACCAGTCATGAGCAAGGTTTATTTACTTCTCCGAAATAATAAACAATCAGGACCTCACACCCTTGAAGAGTTATTGAAATTGAGTCTTAAACCACTCGACCTTATCTGGATAGAAGGAAAAAGTTTCGGCTGGTCATATCCTTCAGAAATAAATGCTCTAAAGCCTTTCGTAACGCCCCCTGTTGAAACGCCTGGCCAACCGGCATCAGGAAATCAGGGTACCCCACCGGTAAATAACCAGGCGTATATGCCGGCCGAAAAGCAATCCGATCCGGCTCCTGCACGTAAAGTTTACGTAAGCATGCCTGCTACTGTAAACAGAACAATAGAAACCAAAAAGCAGGAAGCTGAAACTGTTACTCCTGATACTGCAGATAAGATTGAACAGAAAGCCGAAGAGCTTAGAAAAAGAATTCAATCTTATGTGCCCAAAGTAAAAATTCCTTCCAGGATGGAAGAACCTGTTATTACCAAGTTTCAAAGCACCTTACCTGAGCGGGAAGAAGAATATACTTCATGGATCTACAACCAAAAACTAAATAAGGCAAAAAATAGTACAGAAGAACAAAAAAAATGGGCTGCCATTGCTGTTGCGGCTTTATTGATATTAATTGCCGGCTTTGGCATCAGCCAGTATCATAAGGATATTGATAAAAAAGAAGTTGCTCTTACAACATCCACAGAAACACCTGAAATTAATAAAACAGTGCCCGAGCCGTTAATTACAGAGCCTGAAACACCCGCTATCCAACCAATCATTGAAAATAATGTTGACAACAACAGCCCTTCCAATACTTCATCCGGTATTGCCGAAAAGATGGTAAGTAATACTAAAGCTGTTGAAAAGCCGGTTAAAGAAATTCATAAAATTGTTCCGGTTGCTGAAGCTCATAAAAAACCCTTAGTTAATAAAACCTCCGAAAAAGAAACTGTAGTTAAAGTTCCTGCTGAAATCAAAACAAATACATCAGAGTTAAAAACAATTTTAAAAAAAGAACCTGAAACTGCTGCGGCTGCACCAAAAAAGAAGAAAACACTTAATGAAAAGGTAGATGCCTTTTTTAGCAGATTTTCGCGTAGATCAGAGGAGCCGAAGGCAACAGTACCGGATAATACTCCGCAGGCGGACAATACCGGTTCCTTCCCTGGAACTGTTGAAAGAAAAGCCGTTCATCGCGATGACAAACAGGTTGTTGCTTCACCACATGTAACCACCAATCTTGCAGATTTCGTTGAAGTTACTACCAACAAACCTTCAGAGAACTGGATGCTGGGCGTTCATGGCTTGAAAGTCAGTTTGCGTAACTCAGGTAACGAAACTGTAAAAACTGCGGAAGTAGAGCTACGTTATTATTCGGAACAAAATGAAGTACTGGAAAAGAAAATTATGAACTTTAATAATATTCTTCCAGGCAAAACAGTAACACTCCCCGCTCCCGATCATCGCTTAGCCGATCATACAGATTTCAGGCTTGTTACCGCAAAATAATATCAGTTAAGGCATATAGTTTCCATGTAGTAACTTATCCTTTCAGGGTTTGCGTCTTAAATGATTTAATTACTTGATCATTCACCTCTCTGAATTTATCAGCTCGCATCCTGACAGCTAAAAAGTTCATAGCATTGTTTGTAGCAAACAGTACTATGAACTTTTGAACAGGCTATTTTATAATTTCTATGAAATCGCTTAAAACTTAATCTCTTCCGGCAAATATTTAGCTACCAGGTTCTCATAATAAGGTTTCAACGTTTTCCAATCAGGAGGATTTGGATTTTTAGAATACAAATCATAAGGGTTAAACAGTTTCACCCATTCAAACATTTCATGGTCATGGGCATCCATCAGGTGTTCGTATGCATTTTCACGGTGTTGTGCATAGAATGAATGAAAACGAAGCATGTATAATGCAGGTTCCGGTAAGTAATCTTTTACCATGTTATATACATACTCGTCATGCCCCCAGGAAAGGTGAACATTACGTAAACCGCAATTTGGCTCATATACACCATATTTTGTGTTGAACCGGGAATCGTTTGCATCGGGATTGTACTGGAAGAATTCAGGATAAACAATTTTATCGGAGTAGGCGCAACCTACAGGGAACGTATCTCCTACCACAGCCCATTGCGGTTCTCCGAATAAACAAAGTACCTTACCCATATCGTGGAGCAAACCCGCCATTACCATCCAGTCGGGATGCCCGTCGGCGCGTATGGCTTCAGAAGTTTGAAGCAGGTGTTGTAACTGGTCAAGATCGGTATCAGGATCAGAATCATCTACCAACTGGTTTAAAAAATTAAAAGCATCCCACACAGGCATTTGCTTTTTATCAAACTTCAGGTACTCGTTTTTCTTCTCCTGCACAAAATCATATGTTTGATACGTATGGTTCAAACGATAGAATTCCTTAACGGTGTCCCTTACATTAGACTCATAATTTCTGTATTCTTCTGTTTGCTTACCTTTGGCAATGGTATCGGGTTCAGGATAACGCTGTAAGATATCCTCTTCCCATTCATCAAGGTCTTTTAAGGGCGCCAATTCAATCTGGTCTGTAATATTTGATGCTGATGCCATGACAATTATTTTTTATCGTTACAAGATAATAATTATACCAGTAAAGTTGGCATTATTTGATGTAAATTGGTAACATCAACCACTCTTTTTTCATTCGGCTTCCTGAATTAACCGGATTATATAAGTTTTCTTTGCGGTTGTGGAATTTTTGATACCTTCAAATAATGATGAATTACTAACCATTAATCATTCCCTTAATTTTACGCAATCATTTTATAACGATGCCTGAAAACAAGAATCGACAATTTTTAGATTTTGAGAAACCGATAAAAGACCTGTTTGATGAAATCGGAAAACTTAAACAAACAGCAGAGAAGACTAAAGTTGACTTAAGTGATTCTATCAGGAAGTTGGAAGACCAGGTTGTAGATAAGCGCAAAGAGATAACCCATCACCTTAGCAGCTGGCAGAAAGTACAGTTAAGCAGGCATCCGGACAGGCCCTATACACTTAAGTACATCGACAAAATGACCACCAACTTCGTGGAGTTGCACGGTGATCGTAATGTAAAAGATGATAAGGCAATGATCGGGGGCTTTGCACAACTGGGCGACGAAACTGTTATGATTATTGGTCACCAGAAAGGAACCAATACAAAAATGCGGCAGCTACGCAATTTCGGCATGGCTAATCCTGAAGGCTACCGCAAAGCGCTGAGGCTGATGCGCCTGGCGGAAAAATT
>CAXSIE010000353.1:4693-6116 GCA_964237295.1 uncultured Flavihumibacter sp.
TATCGCAAGGCTTTACGCCTGATGAAGGTTGCTGAAAAATTTAATAAACCTGTTATTACTTTAATTGATACTCCGGGCGCATATCCCGGGCTGGAAGCAGAAGAAAGAGGGCAGGGTGAAGCCATCGCCCGCAATATTTATGAAATGATCCGCCTGAAGGTACCGGTAATTTGCGTGATAATCGGAGAAGGCGCCTCCGGCGGTGCGCTCGGCATTGGAGTAGGTGACAAGGTTTTCATGCTGGAAAATACCTGGTACACAGTTATATCACCCGAAAGCTGCAGTTCTATTTTATGGCGAAGCTGGGATATGAAAGAAAAGGCTGCCGAAGAATTACGGCTTACTTCTGAACGGATGTTCAATTTTGGTTTGATTGATGGAATCATTACCGAACCTATCGGCGGTGCTCACTGGGATTATAATGAAGCGGCTCAATTGGTGAAACAATACCTGTTACCTGTTATTAGGGAACTTAAACAGATGACTCCAGAACTCCGGACACAGCAAAGAATAGAAAAGTTTGGCAAAATGGGATCATGGGAAGAAGTGCCCGTTTCAGATGTGGATGACCATGCACCAACCCTTCCCAGCACCATAACTGGTACATCAATTTAAATACAGAAACATTTCCCAAATACCTGTTCCTATTATAATTCAATAATCGGATGCCTAGAATAAGTGACACGGAAATAATAAATAATAATTTCAAATGTTAAGAGACCAATTAAAAGGAACAGGAGTAGCATTGGTAACTCCCTTTTATGCTGACAATAAAATTGATTTTGAGGCACTGGAGCGTTTACTGGATTTTGTGATCAGGGATGGTGTGGAATATATTGTATCCTTAGGTACAACCGGTGAAACCCCTACACTGAGCCTGGAAGAAAAAATAGAGATTTTAAAATGCACCTATGCAAAGGTTAACGGTCGCATTCCCGTTGTAGTGGGAATAGGCGGCAACGATACCCGGCATGTTATTGAAGAAATGGAAACCCTTCCTCTGGAAAAAGCCATTGCCATTTTAAGCGCTTCGCCTTACTATAGCAAGCCGTCCCAGGAAGGCTTGTTTGCTCATTATAAAGCGTTAGCGGCAGCTACTCCAAAACCGATAATGTTGTATAATATTCCGGGAAGAACAGGCCGGAATATAAATGCTTCCACCGTTATCCGGCTTGCTACCGAAGTAGATAATATTGCCGGAATTAAAGAAGCCAGCGGAGATATGGCTCAATGCATGGAGATACTTCGCGATAAACCGGCAGATTTTTTAGTGGTCAGCGGCGACGACGCACTTACCTTACCACAGATAGCCTGTGGCATGGAAGGCGTAATAAGCGTAGCTGCCAACTGTTATACTAAAAATTTTTCTGAAATGGTCCGGCTGTGTTTAAAAGGTGATTTCAAGACTGCCAAAATTTTAAAT
>CAXSIE010000354.1:0-6099 GCA_964237295.1 uncultured Flavihumibacter sp.
ACAGGGCTACTTCACGGCGCACTGCTGGTGAAGGATCATTGGCAAGCTGGTTGGCATAAGGCATGATGTCTTCCTTTATTTGCTTTAATGCCCGGTAAGCGGTAATGCGGATATCAGGATTTTTATCAGTCAGCGATGTTTCCACGAGCGACAGGCCCTTGGAGCCTAATTGTGCAAGCAGCCATATGGCGCGTGCATGGATATAGGGATTATCAGCATCCAGCAATTTTTTTACGGGCTCAATTGCTGCCGCTCCTGCTGCTGCTAATTTTGTAAAACCGGCATTACGCACGTTGATAGCAGGATTCTTCAAGGCTTCTATTTGTCCTTCAAGGGTTGCTGTATTGATTGTAGGAGCTTTTAATATCTTATTCTTCGGGGTGATGCGGTAAATGCGGCCATAGCCGTTTTTGTCTTTCATCTGGTGGCCACCGATGATGGGGTCGTACCAGTCGGCGATATATATGGCGCCATCCGTTCCTATACAAACGTCGCTGGGCCTAAACCATTTACGATGATCCAGCAGAAGCGTAGAATCATTCCAAACATACGCTTCATTATCACCGGGAACAGAAGTGATTAAATTGTTTCGGTTTAAGGTATAACCTGCGCCTTGCGGTTGGGGTTTATAACTGAAAATAACATTCCGGCCTGCATCTGCACTCAACAGCATTCCCCGGTATTGCGTTCCTAAAGCATCGCCTTCATTCACTACTATCCCGGTTGGCGATCCCGCACCGGTATTGTCTCCCGCAGGAATAACGCCCGGATCATCCTGGTGCCAGTGCGCAGTGAATGTAGATTGCCCCGGCCTGCGGTCTGCCTGCCAGAAGCGGGTTCCATCGGCACTGAAATATCCGGCATTGCCACCTTCCATCAGGAAGGTAGTCCGGCAGGTTACCACCTGGTCGTCATTATCATTTTGCCACATGTTTCCGTAAGAGTCCAAAGCAAGCTCATAGGCGTTCCTGAAATTATGGCCTATCACTTTTAATCCTTTACCATCAGGATTGATGCGCAGCGCCAAACCGCCTACCCAAACCTTTCCATCATCACTGATCATACCTCCTTTATTTGTTTTATTATAAGGAGATCCGCCGGTATAAAGGCTTCCGGATCTTAACGTCCAGCCGGCCGCATCTTTAACGATATGCGGGCCCGCATTACCCGTATTGAAGTACCAGTTACCATCAGGACCAGCTATCAGTGAATGAAGGCTGTGATCATGATCAAGTCCGCCGAAGCCGGTTAAGAATATTTCTTTTTTATCGGGTTTGTCATCATGGTTATCGTCAGTATAAATGATGAGATTCGGTGCGCAGGAAACGATTATTTTATTGCCTATAACAGCGATGCCTAGCGGAGAAACAAGGTCGCGGTCTTCTACAAATAAAGTGGAGGTATCGCTTTTGCCGTCGCCATCGGTATCTTCCAGGATCATTATCCTGTCTCCTTTCGGATGATGCAAAAATTTGGTGGAATCGTTGTTGTAATTGCGATAGTTGGCAGCTTCTGTTACCCATATGCGCCCGCGCGCATCCACATCCATATTTGTAGGATTGTAAAATTGCGGTGATTCGGCCCACAGCTCCGCTTGTAAGTCATCGGGCAGGATAAGGGTGAGGCTATCATCGGGCCTTATCTTATCAACTATACCAGGTTGCCGGTTCACAACAAAACCGGCGGTGCAGATAAACAGTATGATAAGGCTGGCAACTGATTTTTTCATTTAAAAATTTTAATAAGAACAATCGTTGATGATTTCATGAATGCATTATTAAGATAAACAGATTCAAAGACGTTGTTTATAATTAACTCAAAACCGATCTCAGATAAGCTACATTTTTTACATAACTTTCCAGCATGTCTTCTTTGCTGGGCACTGCACCTTCAATCTGAAGCCAGCCGGCATAACCGATATCATCAAGTGCTTTCCTGACTTCAACAAAGTTAACCTTTCCCTTACCTAACAGCGCTCCATTTTCTTTACAATGAAACTCACAGATGTTTTCTTTTCCTAACCAGCGGATCTCCTCATAAATATTATAGCCCATATCGTTGGAGTTACAAACATCATAATAAACCTTTACATTTTTTGAGCCTACCGCTTTGATGATGCGCATGTGGTCTTTAGCGCTTAACCAGGATTCAATTCCAAGCACAATTCCTGCCTTTTCCGCCTTAGGCGCCACTTTCTGCAATCTTTCAATAACAACTTTCTCACCGGCGGGATCGTTTCTCAGATCGCCGTTATTAAAGAACGCCAGGAGAATGGATGTTACGCCTAATGCCCGGGCAGTGTCAATGCTGTCGCTTACCCATTGCTCGGTGCGCGGATCAGATTTGTAAGGTATATTGTTTAATTCACCAATTGCGAGTCCGCCAATCTTTACACCGTATTCTTTTGCTGCGTCAAGGTACAACTGCTGAAAGTTTTTATTTCGTAATTGCATGTCATTGGCAGCAGTGCCCAGGCTTAATTGCACACCATCAAGACCGATACTTTTTGCAATTCGAATCGCTTCCACCTTACCCATCTGGTGTATTGACCAGTCGCAGGCGCCAATATAAAACCGCTGGCCCTGGTTATCAGGTATATTTTTGAGATGGAAGGAAGCTATCACCGGAACCGATACGGCAAGTTGTTTCAGCATGGTGCGCCGGCCGATGGTGGATGACGTCATATGGAAGCTTGATTTGGCTAGAAAGGTAAAGAAATGTCTTGAACTGTGATTAATGTGATGGCCATGAATTGATCATGTTCATCATGTTAATTATATTAATCACAGTTCAAGACAATTTATAATTTTTTGAACACCGGGATTTTTAGTTACTTTAAAAAATATTTAATTGCCTCCTTATGCAAAAATCGTCTATCAATCGCCGTTCCTTTATCGGTCAGCTTTCAATGGGTACCGGTGGATTAATTCTTGCCCAAAAACTATATCTTCCAAAACAACCACGTAAACTTGGAGTTGCTTTATTAGGACTGGGAGGATACAGCACCGGTCAACTAGGACCCGCTTTAAAGCAAACGCAGTATTGTAAACTTACAGGCGTTATTACAGGCTCCAAAGCAAAAGGCGAGCAGTGGGCCAAAGATTATGGCTTCCCTTCAAAAAATATTTATAGCTATGATACCATGTCGCAACTGGCCGATAATCCTGAAATAGATATCGTGTATGTGGTAACCCCCAATAGTTTACACGCTGAACACGCCATTGCAGCAGCCAAAGCAGGTAAGCATGTGATCTGTGAAAAACCTATGGCAACTACTGTTGCCGAATGTGATGCCATTATTGCTGCATGCCGTACTGCCAGAGTTAAACTTTCAATAGGATACCGTCTTCACTTCGATCCCTATCACCAGGAATTAATGCGACTTGCCAAAGAAAAAGATTTTGGATTATTAAACAAAATGGATGGTGACCGGGGGTTTGTTATGGGAAGTAAAGCCTGGCGGGCCGATAAGAAGCTTTCCGGTGGCGGACCGCTTATGGATCTGGGTATTTATCTTATTCAGGGTGCCTGTATGGCAGCCAACGGAGTGGCGCCTGTGGCCGTTACCGCAACCTATCAACCCAAAACCAAACCTGAAATTTTTTCCGATGTGGAAGAAGGTATCAGCTGGACAATGGAGTTTAAAAGCGGGGCCGTAGCTGATTTGCAGACCAGCTACCAGCATACCAAAGATCATTTCAAAGCAGCAGGAGCAAAAGGCTGGATAGAATTCAAGGAGCATGCTTTTACCTACAAAGGAATGGTAGTAGAAACAAGCCATGGACCGTTAAACTATACACCCCCCAATCAGCAGGCTTTGCAAATGGATGATTTTGCTCAATGTGTTCAGCTAAATAAGCAAACACGCGTGCCCGGTGAAATGGGTCGCCGCGACCTGGTAATTATTGAAGCGATTTACAAGGCGGCTGAAACGGGTAAGAAAGTATTGGTGAATGTGTAGTGGATTGTTTTGCTTTAACTTTATGGTTATAAAAATCGCTTAAACCTGTCACTTACAAAAAGCTCCTTACGATCACCACTATACAAATAAAAACCTTCACCACTTTTAATTCCCAGGTTGCCCGCCGTTACCATATTCACCAGCAACGGACATGGAGCATATTTCTGATTACCGAAGCCCTGGTACAATACATTTAAAATACTGAGGCAAACATCCAGTCCGATAAAATCGGCTAGCTGCAATGGTCCCATAGGATGAGCCATGCCCAGCTTCATAATATTGTCAATTGCTTCAACGCCGGCAACACCTTCGTGCAAACTATAAATGGCTTCATTGATCATCGGCATCAAAATCCGGTTAGCAATAAAGCCGGGATAGTCGTTTACCACAAAAGGTGTTTTACCTAACTGTCTGGTGAAACCTACAACAGCATCGGTAACTTCTTCCCTGGTAGCATATCCGTTAATGATTTCAACCAGCTTCATTACAGGAACCGGATTCATGAAATGCATTCCGATAACCTGTTCCGCGCGCAAGGTTGCTGCAGCAATTTTAGTAACACTTATGGAAGATGTATTGGTAGCAAGAATGGCGCTTTTTGGTGCCGCTTCATCTAACTGTTTAAATATTTTAAGTTTGAGTTCGGTATTTTCAGTAGCCGCCTCAATTACTAAACCAGCATCTTTTACTCCTTGCAAAAGAGCTGTTTCTGTAACAATATTGTTTAGTGCAGTTGCTTTTTCATTTTCTGTCAATGATCCTTTTGCAACCTGCCTGTCTAAATTTTTTGAGATCGTCTGAATTGCTTTTTCAAGCTGGCCGGCATTAACATCAACCAGCGTAACAGCAAACCCTGACTGTGCAAAAATATGTGCGATGCCATTACCCATAGTGCCTGCGCCAATTACTGCAATACGAGGTTTATGGTTTGAATCAAGAGATTTATTCATGTGGTATCAAGGCTTTTTTAAAACCCCGACAGGGGTGACATGATTATAGCATTAAAATTTGATAGGCAAACCCTGAAAGGGTGGCATTATTAATGGTCTGTCAGGATTTATATCACCCTTTCAGGGTTTTATTCAAACACAAAACTAATTTTATAATCATGTCACCCCCTGTCAGAGTTTTAAAAATACTTGCTATATCATCTGCCTCGTACCTAATTCTTATTCCTGAAATCACCCCGCTTCCAGGCCTGTACAAATTCTGCCCAGGCAAAAGGGTTGAAAATGTTCTGCTGCGGCATCTGGCCTGCAGAGTAGTATTTGCTTGCATTCTGACGAAGGTTGTATCCGGCAGACTCGGATCCGTCATAAGGAAGTCCTTTCGATAAGATGCGTAATTTGTTAGCATTGGTATTTTGCCGGGCTATTTCAAGGTTATCATCCGGCACATGGGCGTTAACAAAATCACGTTCAAACTGCTCGCGCGTTGGCCGCGGTTTGATGATCGTAACAGGCAGATACATGGTATCTGTCACCATCAGTTGAATAACACTGTATTGATTTCCCTCCAGGTCTCTGGGGATCGTTATAACTTTTGGTTTGTAGCCTATACTTGTAAATTCTACCTGGTCTCCTTTTATCACAACAATAGAAAATACTCCTTCATCACTGGAAGGGGCCCCACGATTTTGTCCTTTTACAGTAACGCTTACACCCGGAATTCCACGCAGGCTGTCTGCCGTCATAATAACACCATACAATTGAACAACAGAATCCTTGAGTTGTCCGAACTGTGCTTTTGCAGCAACCGGAATGAAAAATGCGACCAGTAAAAAATATCGTACAATTATTTTCATTAAACAAACATTTGATATGTTGGATAAGATGCCTTCCCTTTCCCAAATGCAATAAGAGGCACAAAAAGTAGTAAAAAAAATCCTTTGTGTTCCTTCGTGCCTTAGTGTCTTTGTGGCCTACCTGTTACTACAATCTCAAAAATAACTCTAAAAGTGTAAATCATAAACAAACTAACCTTCTCAATGGTTAAATTTGCACCAAATAGAACTTTTTAACAAAACCTTGAAGAATGACAGAAGAACAGGTATTAAAAGCATTAAGTACTGTTCAGGAACCGGATCTTGGAAAAGACCTGGTAACACTGAACATGATAAAACATATTAAGATTGATAG
>CAXSIE010000355.1:0-1136 GCA_964237295.1 uncultured Flavihumibacter sp.
AGATCCAGAACATCTACACAGTGTTGATAATTATCGGACACTATTTGCATGATCTATATGCACCCTGGTGGCGTAACGGTTGATCGACCAGCCCTTTGCCAGAGACAAGGTATCTTACGCTGCTTTGCATAAGAGTACCGAACATGAGGCAGTAACCTCCAACCATTTACCGTTCTTATTTTTCGCGATTTTGCTGAATTTAAATTTTGGAACAACAAAATTATGTCACCGAAAATCATGATTGTATTTGTAAACTGGAAATGTTGATGGAAAACTTTAAAGCCGGAAATTTTCAGCACTATTTATAAGATTTCTGTCATATTTCATTTCTGAATCAAAAAATATTACCATTAATAAAATGTCATTGTGTGCGATCGAATTACGCGAAAACCAGTTAAATTTAACAATGGAAAACGCCCCCAAAACAGATACTAGAATCTTTAAGATTCTTGTTGCAAAAATATGGGAAAGATCTTTTCAACATATTGAATATAATGCATCTGCACCATTTAATATGGGAAACTGTACTGCTATTGCATCAAAAATTTCGGATGGCAGCAGTATAATGGTAAACTATAAAACGTTGCAAAACTACTTTAAAGGCTACACGATATATCCTGACAGGTATAAAACGAACCCAAATGATTCTACTCTCGAAGCATTAAGCAGATACTATTATGGTATCGGAGGCGATGTTAACCTGGAATACAAGTTTGTAAATCATAGACAAGTGCTCATAACTACTTATTGGGAAAGATTTGTAACTGAGAATACTCCTGGTCCAGATCTAGTACCATTAGTGATGGACGCAATTTCGCCGATTATCGATCGTCCGCTTTGCCCCGATCCAGTTTTATCAGATCAAAATCTTGTAACTGATAATGTGACTTTTATTAATCAAATATCTACTAAAAGCAATCGGAATGTTATTGCATTCGTCGGTATTATAGAAGTAATTCTATTTTGTATGCATTTATTCTATATCCAAGATTGTCACTTTGTTTCGATAAATAATATTTTGCAGTTTGCATTTTGTTGTTATGCTGCATTAGCCCTTATTTTTATAAAACCACTAGTAAACCTTTTGCCTAAAACTAAAAATGAACAGGGCTTATATATCAACAAGGTAGTTGCCA
>CAXSIE010000355.1:1199-3514 GCA_964237295.1 uncultured Flavihumibacter sp.
GAATGGCGATAACAATATTAAGAAACTTTATTTTTGGTTTACTTCAGTATGGGTACTTTGGGGTCTTTATTTTTTGTTTTCTATTATTAGGGATTTCGTGAGCAATGGAAACGACAATAATTCAAATAATAATCTTATTTCACTGGACATAATAATAAATATAGTACCTGCGTTTCTTTTTTATCTCTCCTACCTTAAATTAAACAAACCTCAAATTGAAATAACACAGCGTGTATACATATTGTTTACTTTTTTCTGCGTGTTTATAATGATGTATTTTATAGTCCGAGATAAGAATAAAGATTTTTCGTTCGAAATAAATGTGACACTTTTTTTAGTTGGGGGAATTATGAACGGAGTTACTCTTGCAATGCTAGGGGGACGCTTACAAAGTAAACTCATCGAGCCCAGCAAATGGTTTCTACTTACCATTTTCTTTTATGCAACAATACAATCATTGATATTCCTTAGATATGTTCCTAATGAGCTAAGTAAGGAGATTGATCAACAGAAAGAAAATATACAATTAGCTGAAACAGTTAAGATGCAGAAAGATTCTATTATTACTAGTAATAGTTTGGAAGTGTTGACTTTGGGACGAATGAAGGATAATAATGACAAAGCAGTTTCGGAAGCAAAAAGACATTTAGGAAAATTGGAGAAGATTAATAAATGGCTTTTTTATGTGGTAGAAATCAGGATATGGTTATTGGCCATCGGCAAATGTGTTTTGCTATGGTTTATTATTTGGCTTTATACGGAAGGAAGTTTACTTAATTATTTTGTTACAAATCGCTATTCGTCTGAAGAACTTAATAAATTTCACATGTACAAATATTAATAAAATCTATGCATTTGCAAGCAGACCTTTAATTTATGTGCATACTTGACTGTAAAATATAACAACAAACTAATAACTTCGCTTTTTTAACGCCCAGGACTTCCCGTTGAAATTCATTTTTATTAAGTTGACGCATTTATTCTTATAAAAGATGCAAGGTGCAATAAGGCTGCCGGTTTACCATTTTAATTTCTAAGTGGAGCCGAAGTCGTTAAAAAACTATTTTCCGAAAAAAATTCTTTAATTTTTTCCCGTAACCATCGGGTAAGAACGGCCGAGCTATGCTGATAAACCATTGATATTATAAAGGGCGATTGTAGTAAGTAGTCGCATCCCTAGTATAGATCAGTGTACAGCAATCTGGGCAGTAGGCCCGGATAGAAGCCATCTGCTGATCTGGTGGACTTAAGGTTCTTGGTAGCAAAATCGAACTCATACTGACCTTTATTCTTTTGCTCTTCCCATCACGCATCACCAAGATTTTGATGGTTCTGCTCAGCGGATGCTTCACTGACGTACACCAGGTCCTTTCGCAATAAGTTGAGCCGATTTTGGATCCGCCACATCATAAAGGAGATATTCTTTCTTTCGCCCTCCCTGCAACCATTTAAAACGGCATCCAATTCGTTTTGATGCACAACTGCGGCTGGCAAACTAGCTGCACTTCTTCGTGATCAACCACCACATATTTCATAAGTATAACACCGATTTTGATGTGTTTGAATGGCAATTACTTATGCAATTTTTACTCCCGAAATCAGCGATAAAAATTGACCCAGGTGTTCAATTGAAGGCACATCCCGGGTACGCACCTCAACTAATTGTTGGTCAATTAGTTGAGGTTTTTATTTATATTCTACATCCGTTAAGGTGTCCTGACATCTTTTTCCATCTTAATTTCTTAGAACTGTTGATCTACTTCGTCAGCAATACAATACTCTTTTCATACCGGCACTTACATCTTACATAAATCAATAACTAGTCTGACATAAAAAATATATCAGACGAAGTGTAGTGACCCGAGCATTAACTGGCGGCCATAATTCATATTCATCTCACGTAAGTAACATGTTGATGGTTTTATTTGCAGTCCAAAACACAATTAAATGTTCTAATTTATGTATGCATATTATTCACTCAGAGGACTGTACCTATGAAGTAATTAGTTAATAATGACCGCATCTGATTTGTTCAATCGCTATTTTTCAACGATATTTTTTATATTATGTAAATCAATCATTACTAGAATTGAAAATAAATAAATGAGCTGCTGCTCTCCTGGCTCAAAACAAGAAGCACCACTATAACAGACCAGGCAATACCGAGCAACCACCAGGGCAGTTTATCCGCAACATTTAGAACACGCCTGTTCCTCATTAACCAATGACATATTACCATCAGTAAAACAATCACAAAAACTTTTATTATTGTAAGAGTGGTTAACAACGCTGCGCCACCCCTTACTTTTGTAAAC
>CAXSIE010000355.1:3528-6049 GCA_964237295.1 uncultured Flavihumibacter sp.
AGCTGATAACAGTTGCCAGGCAGATCTAAAGTCTGGTGAGCGGAAAAAGACCCAGGTAATATTGACAAGAAAAAAAGTGAAGAGGGCAAGCGCGAAATTTGACGTTCCGGTACTTGCTAAAAATCGGGGTGCACCTATCCCGTTGGCAACAAGCTCTGAATCCGTGGCAAGCTTAAATTTATATGACTTGCGAATATCATGTATATATTTTTCAATCCATAGAAACAGCCCATGTAATCCTCCCCAAACAACAAAGGTCCAGTTGGCTCCATGCCATAATCCGCCCAGCAACATTGTGATCATCAGGTTGATATAAGTCCTTACCTTTCCCTGGCGATTGCCGCCTAATGGAATGTATAAATAATCTCTAAGCCATGATGATAAGGTGATGTGCCATCTCCTCCAGAAATCAGAAAAGCCAACTGCCGCATATGGATATAAAAAGTTTTCTGGTAGTACGAAGCCCAGGCAGGCAGCTACGCCTATGGCACACGTTGAATACCCGGCAAAATCAAAAAATATTTGCCCCGAAAATGCGAGCACTCCTGTCCATGCATCGAGTGTAGCTAATGGTAACCGGAAGCCGAATACTTCATCGGCAGGGGCTGCCAGCATACTGTCTGCCAAAACCACTTTCATAAACAAACCCAGTGACAACAGGAACAATCCCTGCATTAGCTGCTTCTGATTAGCGGTGCGAGGACTTTCAAACTGCGGCACAAGTTGGTGCGGACGAACTATCGGACCAGCAACAAGATGCGGGAAGAATGTTACAAATAAAGAGAAGTCTAATAATGATCTCACTGGCTCGCTTCTTTTTTTATACATGTCAATAGTATAACAAAGCGTCGTGAATGTATAAAAGGAAAT
This sequence comes from uncultured Flavihumibacter sp., assembly GCA_964237295.1. Classification (GTDB taxonomy): domain Bacteria; phylum Bacteroidota; class Bacteroidia; order Chitinophagales; family Chitinophagaceae; genus JADCRZ01. The sequence continues at coordinate 4,399 of CAXSIE010000355.1, forward strand.
ACCTGCCGGTAAAATAATATTGGGCCTGGCAGGATTAAAATGTAATCCAAGCAGGTTGGTAACGTGTACGAAGTTTTCAAGAAGGAATGTGCCATACTTAAAAAAGCACAACATGCCTAGGTTACCAATGAGGCTGATCACTAAAAGCATTTTTTTCTTATGCTTGTTTTTTTCTGTATATAATGCACGTCCAACGATAAAATCCACCACTGTAGAAAGCCATAGAAGCAAGATGAATGGCGGGTTCCATACAGCATAAAACAGGTAGCTTGCCAATAGCAGGTTTATTTTTTTAACCTTCCATGAAAAAGGCAGGTAATGAAGCGCCAGCATTACTATAAAAAAAACAATAAAAGTGTAAGAGTTAAATACCATAAAATATGATTAACATTTATAAGTATGTGCTATTATTGTTGCAGACGTTTCACAGGGTATTAACCAGGTTAGTACAACGCCCATTATGACGACAGACAATCATTCCAGGCAGATTATAATGACGAGACCTTTGTGATTCCAGATCCGGCTTTTGGAAATTTCCATCCCTTTTCCTGCATGATTTTAATAATCGTTTTTGTAAATGAAATGGCATCAGGCGGACTAAGATGCGATAGCTCAGGACATTCAAAATGAGAGAGGGTAGGGTAGTCTGCAAAATGAATTCCCTGGCATTCCGTTGTTGCAAGCAGTTTATCCCAGTATTTGTCGCGTGGGAAGGCCATGTTCTCACCAAAGCGCATAGGCCCGCTGGAAGGGATTTTTACAAATAATAATTTGCCACCTCTTGCTTTAATTTTGTCACAATCTTTTTTTATTACGATTATAAGAGAATCAACTTCCTTGAAAGTTGCCTTTTCAACGGAATCTATTTCTCTTTTTGACGTTGGTGGAGGTGGTCCCAGCGTTCTGAAAAATTCCCAGATACCAATGACCTTATTTCTTAAAGTGGTATCATGAACAAACTGATCGGTCATAAAATTTTGCCGGTCGAAAGTTACCTGTTCGAACTGGTAGGGGCAGGCGTTTCTTTTTTATAATATGCGAGGTTCGCTAAAGGTGTTATATCATTCTGGGGGATGGTTGAAAAAAATAACCCTTCCGTTACATCTATAACTAATTTGCCCTTAAAGTTTTTATCATTAGCAAGGTCGGTAAGTATGAGTCTCGGACTGCTTCCAACATTAGCAAGCTGTATCGCATGATCACCGGTTGTTTGTTGCCAAGTGTTTATGTCCAGGTCAAACTTAATCCTGGAAGATCCAATGAATACGGTTGATTTATCTACCGATTCATAAACGTCTTTTCGTTTATCACTCCACAGACTCGGGCCCTCGTCATAGGTAATATTCCGCCCTGTTTTTCTTAAATAAAGTTCCCAACAAATGATCGTTACACAAACTGTAATGAGCGCGAGCATTCCTGCTCTCAAAAACCGGGTTTGTTCCATAAAAAAAATATTAGGTGGTAAAGAAATGAGCAGTTTAAACAGCATGCTAAACGATAAAGGATTGCTGCCTGAGGCAATTTTGCATTTCATAACCGCTCCGGTGCAGGAGGTCAAGGTTGCACCTATAGTTTTGTCACTGCCATGAATAATGCCATCATTCGCAGAAAATGAACTTAAAAAGTTGACTCAGCTACACTGCCGACATAT
>CAXSIE010000356.1:0-3582 GCA_964237295.1 uncultured Flavihumibacter sp.
TGACGCCCTTCCAGTAAATCATCTGCAAGAAAGCTCATGTTTCCTTTTATTGCATCCGGACTTACATTATCAAGAATCGTTTTTAACTTTTTAGTGCTTTGTGCAGCAACAATATGGAACAGGAAAATAAAAGCGACTACGATAACTGGTAATTTTTTTCTCATAAAAGCTTGTGTTAATATAATTGGATTCTTCCTGCCTTGATGTTTCCTGTGTTTGCAAAACCAAGAGGCAGGAAGCAACACGGTGAATGTAGCATAAATCTTCAGTATTAAATCGCTGAGACCCTCGTGCCGCTATACCGTAAGAACACAAGTGCTGGGGTTTAAAAACCATCTATGCCTGGTATTCGTAGTTCATTAATCCCGATATACCTGGATGTTCACAAAGCTCTGATCATTTTACAAGGATTACCCGCTGCAAAAACACCATCAGGAATACTTCTTGTCACCACACTACCTGCTCCGATTATGGATCGGTTACCAATAGTTACACCAGGGCAGATGATCGCTCCCCCTCCAACCCACACATCAGATCCGATAGTCACCGGTTTGGCAAATTCCAATCCTGCCGCCCTTTCTTTCCAGTCTGTTGGATGTAAAGCTGTATAAATCTGTACAGATGGACCAAATAATACATTATTTCCAATTAAAACTTTCATCACATCCAGAATGGTACAATTGAAATTAAAAAATACTTTATTACCAACAATTATGTTGCTGCCATAGTCACAGTAAAAAGGCGGTTCTATCCATATGTTTTCCCCCTGGAATGGCAGTAAATCTTTTAACAGCTCCTTTCTTAAATCCGGCTGATCATCCCCGGAATCATTTAACTGCTTTAATAAGAGCCGGGCTTTTTGTCTTTCAATCATTAACTCAGGATCAGATGCATTGTACAACTGTCCATTGAGCATTTTATATTTTTCTGTTTGCATGTCAACAAATCATTTGCCATAGTCATTTTTTAAGCTCCTCCTTAAAAAATCTCCAGGCTTCTTCATATACATTAATATCATTAGGATAATCATGTCTTCCTCCGATTACTTTCAAAAGGATCACAGACGGCTTTTTGATAGCTTTATAGGAATAGCGTTCTATAGTTTTACCGTCATTAGGATCTGTATCAGGCAGGTTTTCCTTTACCGGTTCGCCTTTGTAACCATCAAGGCCGGCCCAGTATTTAAAAGTCTGCTCAGTTGAACGTACATTTCCAAAAGTTGTTCCTGGTATTTTTACCGGCCCCCCATTGTAGGGATTTGTAGAATCACTGGTTCCGTTGATGATCATTACGGAAATAGGAACTCCTGACTCGGGGCAATCGAGGTTGTTTTCCTCAGGCAGGTTTGCAATAATAGCTGTGATGGCTTTAAATTGCTGCGGCATTGTAAGGGCAAGTTTGTAAGCCATATGCCCTCCGCCGGACGTTCCTATTGCAAAGACATGCCTGGAATTTATCCGGTAAGCTTTTGTAAAATATTCAATCATTTTAGTAAAAAAAGCATTCTCATTTATATTTTCAACATTAGCAGCGGAGGTAGCTGCCTTGCGACATTCATTCCAGAATTTTTTATATCCATCAGGATACACCAGTAAAAGATTTTCGCTTTGCGATTTCACCTCCAGTTTTTCAGCCGATTTCATTGCCCCTATGCCATCGCCGTTCGACCCGTGAAGAACGAAAATTAAAGCGGTTCCGGAATTAGATGCTGAAGGCTTTTTAAAATGAAAGGACCTGTAATGCCCTTCAATCAATATAGAATCACTCACAAGCTGGCTATAAGAAGAAGAAAAATATAATACCGCTGCTATGATAAAAGAAATCCTTTGCATTGCTTATATATTTAACTGATTATTTTCGTAACCTCATATGCGATCATCAATTTTTATCATGATTGATGCAACCAATAATTACAAGAATCAAAGAAAGTACAGACGAAATCGTACGGACTGTATTTAAGCTATTCCATTTCCCTTCGAAATTTATTCTTTGTAAATGAATGGATTCTGTGGATGCGTTTAATAAATTAAATTTTTCAAGGGTATTATTCAAAGGTATATTTCCAAATGCCGTTACGCAAAATGCTCCAATAAAATATATGATGGTTGCAATCAGTAATAACCAGAATCTTGCAGATAAAGGTTGAGAGTAATTTACAAAAGTGGTAACAGGCAGTAGTAGCAGTGCGCCAAAGAAACTTATAAAAAATATAGGGTTCTGAATGGCTCTATTAATAAATTGCATGGTTGCAATATATTCCGAATCTGGTAATGATCTTATACCTAACATCACGGAACAGGAGTATGAATAAAAAAGCCCTGCCATCAATGCAGTGCATGTTGCAGTTATTACTAATAAAGCATTTGAAGCTGTCATTATTCTCGGATTTATTGTTGCATAGTAGGGTTTAGCATTTTCAACACTGGCTGTTTAACAAAGGCCAAATGTAATTAAAGCAGGGGATTTTGTGTATAACACTTACTGTTTATTATTAGAAAATCACTCGTGTTACCTATAACCTGCCTAGTGTTAAGTTAAGCATGAATTGAAGTGTTGACCCTGATAAGTGTTTTATCATGCTGTTATTAAGGGATAGGCGCTAATAGTGATACATCAATTACAGATAGCCACCCTCCTATTTTATTTTTAATGATGCCACAATCTGATCGGCTGTCTTTTCCCAGGTGGTTTTTAATTTTTCCATACAGTTAAAAGTAAAGAACAAAATTTTTCCTTCCACAATGGTGAAAAAATAATAATTGAAAACTTTTTGATCATTAACCTGAGATAAAAATTTATAATAGCCCACTTTTTTACCGTTAACTGCTTTGATTCCCTCCTGCAATATGTTTTGAGCAGGTTTCACTTTTTTCAATTGAGCAAGTTGAAAGTTTTTAAAAGAACCCAATTGATCTTCAGTTACATTTTGCTGAGTTAAATCAGCTATTAAATTAACTGCTCCGTTTACATCCGTTAAAACGAGCATAGGCCGGGCTCTCTTTTGAAACTTTAAAGTCCACATTTCATCGGTCATTTTTGAAAGCTCTACTGGAGCAAGTATCGATACCTTATCATCAAGCAAAGTGATTCTTTCCAGTTTCACCTGCGAAAAAACAAAAACCGGTAAAAGAAAGAATATAACAAAGAAAACTATAATTTTTGATCGCATTATTGAATGTTGTTAAGGGTGGAAGTTAATCTGAGTCTAACATATTGCTGCAAAAAAATCAACCAACCCTTTTTTTTATTTTAACCAATTCCTTATCAGCAACTGTATTCATTATTACTTACTGTTTATGTTAAAATGCGTCCGGTTTGTTTGCATCTACTGTTTGCTGAAAGATGTTTCAACCGAAACTCCCTTAACCAGGGTTTGATAAACAACGCAATACCTTTCTGTTAGTTTTGCTATTGTTTGCAGTTGTTCAGTTGTTGCCTGCGTGTCAAGGACAAAATAAAGGCGTATTGTTTTAAATCCTACAGGAGCTTCTTTAGAAACACCTAAAGTTCCACGGAAATCCAAATCTCCTTCTGCTTTTATTATTCCATCTTTTATTTCAACACCGATTGCTGTTGATACCG
>CAXSIE010000356.1:3592-3935 GCA_964237295.1 uncultured Flavihumibacter sp.
CTCCTGCGCAGGCCACCAATGCTTCAAGAAGTAAATCACCTGAACACACCATCATTCCATCACCACCTGTTGCAGGATGGAGCCCTGCTTCCACCAACGCTTTACCTGTTCCTATTTTACAGGAAATACCTTCACCGATTTTACCTTCCGCTTTAAGCATAACAATTGCCGATTCCGGATACTCGCGGTATTTATCCTTAAGCGGAGCCTGGAGGTTTTTTAAATCTTCTGATTTCATGTATCAATTATTTTTATTCTAATAATTATTTGCAGATGCCGGACCTTTTATGTTAATACGGTGCTTACAAACTTGCTGTATCCATCATGCCTTCATGTTCAAAAC
>CAXSIE010000356.1:3945-4546 GCA_964237295.1 uncultured Flavihumibacter sp.
CAAAGCTTCATATAATTTATCCACATCCTCATTACTGTTGAAAGCTTGTATAGAATATCTTAAATAAGCTTTATCATCATGTGCCATTACCGGGACCTGTATCTTATATTTCTCATACAAGAGATTATATAACTTTTCCGGTGAATTTGTTTTTATGGGAACGCTGTATAATTGTAAGATAAAGTCATCAGTTACCGGGCAAAGTGGCACGGCATTCAATAATGTACAAAACCGCTCCGCATGTCTTTGTGTGATCATCCTGCATTCCCTGTTAACAGTGCTCCAATTGTTTTCCTGCATAAAATTTATAGCAGCAGGTATGGTAAGGAAAGCCGAATAGTCTCTTGTGCCTTGCAGCTGGTGATAATCTAAAAACCTTGAATGCGACGGATGGTCGCTTTCATAGCCCCAGCTAATCAATAAAGGATCAAAGAAACGCTGTAATTCTTTTTTAACAAATAAAAACGACGAACCCTTTGGAGTAAGCATCCATTTATGACAGGCACCCGTGTAGATATCCGCTTTTAAAGTTGATAAGTCTACATCAAGCTGACCGGGTGCATGAGCGCCATCTACAAAAGTAATTATTCCCTTTTCCTTT
>CAXSIE010000356.1:4556-6040 GCA_964237295.1 uncultured Flavihumibacter sp.
GTAGTCTTAAACCTGTAGAACTGGTGATATGGCTGATAAAAATCATTTTAGTGTTGTCCGTTATACCATTCAGAAATTGGTCAATAAAATCTTCCTGGGATTGCAATGGAAAACGAATCTTATGCCGGACATATCCGGCTCCTTTTTTTTTACAATAATATTTCCAGGTTCTGTCACAGGCACCGTATTCAAGATCAGTAGTTAATACTTCATCCCCGTCTTTTAAATCAAGGCTTTTAGCAATAATATTAACAGCGTACGATGGATTGGTTACATATACAACATCATCTGCATTACAATGTAAAAATTTTGATAAGGCAGTTCTTGCAATTGTAAGATATTCTGGTCCTTTAACGCGAAAGAAATTCACCGGATCTTGTTCTAATTCCAGCTGGAATTGTTGGTATTGTGCAAAAACGGATTTTGGACAAGCTCCGAAAGCCCCGAAATTTAAATATGTTATATCTTTTCTTAAAAGAAATTCATCCTTAATGGCGCTATATTTCATTTGTGAAATTAATGAATTAAATAAACACAGTAAGCAGAAAACAGGTCTTATAGCGAACGTAAATCGAAGGTAAATTCCTTCAGAGACATGGTGAAAGGAATAGAGACAGCGTAGCAATTTATTCCACTTCAGGAATTTTCAACCGGAGATTGCCATTTAAGAGCATTTGTTATAAAGTTCTGACTGTAAATGTTATTTGAAACAATGATGGCAAGTAACCATAACATGATATTCCCTGACAAGCTTGTCGTTGATATCATTAGTGTAGTTTTAAAATGTAAATAATATGAAATCTCCGAAGCCTGGCTCGCTTCATATAGTACCGATTTCAATCATGATATTATCAAAATGAAAGTAAAAACCGAAATTATCTCTTATTTTTCTTGGTTCACGTTCCAGGTCTATGCCGCCGTCTTTTAATTTTTTATATATTTCATACACATTTTCGGCATTATCTACCTTAAAGCCAATATGAAAAGCATCAGGATATGCTGACTGTCCTTCCCGGTTCATTTTTGATGACATCAGCACAAGTTCGAAACCGTCTATGCCGGTTAAAACTGCCAGTAAGGTATCTCCTTTAATATTTATACACTTAAAGCCAAAATAAGATTCAAAAAATTGAACGGCTCTTGCAACATCTGAAACGGTTAAATTGATATGATTGAGTTTCATTTCTAAAGAATTAATGGTACTATCTTGAAAGTTAACAAGTTTCGAAAAGGGATGAAAATTTCTAATACCGGTTGATTAATTATAATGAATTTTGTACCGATCGAACTTTGAAATATTCTGGCTGGTTAAAGAAAGTTAAGAAATTTATCGTCAGCGGTAATGAGTTGAAAATATGATAAAAATAGAAAAAGACAAGGTGGTAATCTTCCGTTACATTATGAGAAATGGAAAAAAGGAAGTGTTGGAGAATACCATGGAAGGCACCGCTACCATTTATCTTCATGGAAGCGAAGGCATTCAA
>CAXSIE010000357.1:0-5985 GCA_964237295.1 uncultured Flavihumibacter sp.
CAAAGGATTTTTAAAAAACTTTGTGTTTCTTGGTGCCTTCCTGCCTTAGTGGCCAGATTGTTCATGTTGAAAAGGGTATTATTAATGATATTCTCTCACTAGGAAATGTTCTTTGATAACATATTCATATTGCTTTTCTGTTGTGGTTGTTTCAGTTTCTGATCTTGTTTCAAACAGATAGGGCATGCCGGTAATGTAATTGATGATAGCAATTCCTTTTCCCTTGCCCTTCATATAAACAGTACCTCCTTCAGATTGCTCCGCTGAAATGATTGATTGTACAGATACATAAGCCGTATCGCTGTTATACTGCTCCAGTGCGTAAAGGTTACTAAGTTTAACGGGTGCTTTTGTTATCAGTGTAATATTCCGGACCCATTTATCAGCTTCTTTTATTGTAAAGCCCGGAACTGTTGAAAGAAACCTGTTTAATAAATCTTTTAATGCGTTGGTGCTTATATAATCTGAAATGGTTCTTGTTATTTCACCTTCACTTTTATTGCTCATTCCGGAAACAGATTTTACCAGATCATCCATACCCGTTATTGCTTTAACAACGCCTTTATGATTTGTTATAACCTTAATTGATTTTCCGCGTATAAATGATCCTATAGAATCAGAAAGAGCATACGGGTCTTTGAAAGTTGTCTGTTGAAGCGAGCCTGTATTCCTGAATATAATTTTAAAGGGCTTTTTAGTTTTAAAAAAATCAAAGAATGTTAATTTGAAAGTAATGAGGCTGTCAGGTGAAGCAATATTTTCCAATGTAAAATTAAGCCTGAATGTATCAATCCTGTTGTTTGCGGAAAAGTTATCCGGTGAGTAAGGGCGTTCGTATTTATTATATGATTCTAATGTTTTGACAAGTGAATATTTATAGATTTTATTAAGCGGTGGATTTAATTTGAGTGTATCACTCTTGCCGCAGGAAAATTGACTGGCAGCCAGGATAATAAAAAAACCTGTTATCAAGTATAGATTTTTTATTTCCTTTTTCAATAGCTTGTTAATTTAAAGAGATGTTATAAGGTTCGTAAATCTACATATGTTTAACAAACGATCAAATTTTTAACTTAAGATTCCTGTAATTAAAAGGATCAGCGTAACGACTGACCCTTTAATGCTGTTTGATAATTTAATATTTCTATTGATCCCACCACAACTTATCGGTAAGTGGTTTTACCGCCGGAACATTACTGCCATTCTTACTCCGTTCGCCCACAGGATAGTCAACCCTGCGGATAAATGAAGGCAGCACCGCATTCACCGGCAATGTAAAATCTTTATACTGGTAATTATTCCGGCGGGCATCGTTCCATGCTTCCGGATTCAGATAGGTGGCAACATACTTTTCTTTAAAGATCAATTCAAGCGTAAGGTTGGCAGCACCTACCGCAACGATCGGACTGGTTAAATATGCGGTACGTTCCGCTCCTGCCGGCACCTGTAGTTTATCCATGTTGGCATTTATTCCTGCCAGGTAAGCTGTGTAAGCCCTGACATTGTCATTGGAACGCAAAGCAGCTTCCGCTTCAATAAACTTAAGTTCAGCATAAGTTACAATTAGTATCGGTGCAGTATTGCTTGTCCAGGGTGAGCTGATCGCAATATAATTTTCATCTTTAACCGTGTTATTACCGGGAGGCCTGTTGCCAGCACCATTAGTGGTTCCAATAAAAGTTCCCGTAACGGTAGGATCAGTGATCTTTCTGATGCGTGGATCAAAAATGCCATAAGTTTTTCCGTTCAGATGATCCACGAGCTGTTCAGATAACCATCCGCCCAAACTTAAACTTGCATTACTTACCGCTACGCTGGCCCAGTTATTCCTAAGCTGGAAAGAGGCCATGCCGGCATCATCAGCGTTTGACGTATAAGAAGTTGCCACAGCCGCCAATACGGAAGCAGGATTGTAGGCGGATGTTTTGCTCACCTTGTTCAGCAGCCTTGCTTTCAGCGCATAAGCTGTCTTCAGCCATTTGGTTCTGTCTCCGCCATGAATTAGATCGTTTGTTGTTGATAGCTTTATAACTGAGGTGGTTTTTGCTAATTCAAGGATAGCCGAATCCAGTAATGATGCACTGGCTTTATAAAGATCCTGTTCTGAATCATATTGAACGGTTAACTTATTTGGATTGAACGCATCGGAGTTTGGAGCATCACCCCAAAGATCCGCTACCAGGCTTAAGTGATACGAATATAGAATATCGGCTACACCAAGGTATTCGCTTGATCCCTGTGTTATGGCCAGCTTCTTCATATCATTAATATCTGCCATTGCAAAGTACAATGCATCCCAGGTGCCGGTAAGATCAAGAACCTGGTAGGTATCGCTGGCAGCACTGGCCGAAGGGTTGGCAAGATATTGCACATAAACGGAGGTAGTGCTGCCTACCGTATAATTATCTATGCCTGTTTTGTGTGTAACGGTGCTTATTAAAGATGAAAGCGATGCGGTCTTAACCTGGTTCGGGTTTTCACTTAAATCGAAATAGCTCTTCTTGCAACTGCTTACAATAGCAATTAAAGCAAAGCAGAAAATAAAAGAAAATTTATTGAATTGATTCATGATAGGTTCTTTTTAAAATCCAACATTTAAGGTGAATAAAAAGGTTCTTGCTGCAGGATAAGTAAATCCTGAAAATCCGTCTACGTTGCTTCCGCTGTCGGCAGACACTGATTCAGGATCAAGACCGTAGTATTTGGTGTACAACCACAGGTTGTTTCCAACTGCGGATATGGAAGCGTTGCGAATCAATTTTTTCGGAAGCCATTTTTCAGGCAGGGCATAAGTAAGACTGAGCGAGCGAAGGCGAACCCAGGAAGCATCCTCAACAAACGGTTCTGAGATGGCCCTGTAATAATTCCTGTAATATCCTTCTCCATAATTTACCCCGTCAGGTCCGGTAGCCTGTCCCAGCCATACTGATTTTGTATTAGGTTTACCATCGGCCGTAACTCCGGGAAAAACTTTAAAGTCTCTTCTGTCAGCGGTATAATCTGCCAGTCCGAAAGCAGCGAAAAAGTTATCGAGCCGGTTGAATTTTTCCTGTCCCCACCGGGCATCAACCAGCAGAGTGAGGCTGAAATTTTTATAGTTGACAGTATTGGTAATACCACCGATCCAATCGGGTTGAGAGTTGCCTAACAATTTCTGACTTGAAGCAGGCGAAAGCACCGGGAATCCATTGGCGCCGATAAGCATTGGCAGGGATTTGTCCGTTCTTACCGGATCTTGTGTAGCGGTGCCCGAATAACGCATCCAGTAAGTTCCGTAGATGTTACCATAAGCTTCTCCCGGGATCAGCTTCATGGTGGCCGGTGAATTCACATAACCACCGCTGGTGCCGTAAGGGATTTCTTTAAGTCCTTCTTTAATTGACAGGATCTTATTTTTATTTGCTGAAAAATTGAGGGTTACATTCCAGAGAAAATCTTTTGATTTTACCGGGCTGCCTTTCAGGATCAGCTCAATGCCCTTGTTGCGCATGCTGCCTGAATTGATAGCTGCTTTTACATTTCCTGTAGCGGAAGACACGTTTACCTGGATGATCTGGTCTTTACTTAAAGAGTAATAATAAGTGGCATCTAACGATAACCGGTTGTTCAAAAAAGACATCTCAAGTCCGCCTTCATACGTATCGGTAAATTCAGGTTTTAGTTTCGGATCTCCTAACAGTGAGGCGCGTGTTACTCCGGTTACTCCCGATGGCAGGCTTTGATAAGGAGAATAGCCGCTGGCGGTGCTATAAGGCAGCGCATCCTTGCCGATCTGTGCATAGGATAATCTCAATTTAGCATATTTGATAGCATCAGGCAATTTGATATGATCCGAGAAAATGTATGATAAGCTTGCGGAAGGATAAAAGAACGAATTGTTTGGACTGTTCAATGAAGAAGTGATATCGTTCCTTCCCGTAAAAACAAGATACAGAAAGCTTTTATAATCCAGCGTTGCTTCACCAAAGATACCCTGTAACCTGTATTGCGTAAGGTTATCATCTGTAACCATAACAGTTGCTGCGTTGCTTAGATTAAACCAGTTGTACACACTAAGCTTTGAGCCGAGCACACCTTTCGTGCTCACTTTCTTATCGAACAGGTCATGTCCGGCACGTGCTGTGAAAGTAAAGTTATTACCGATCTTGGTATGAGCCGTTGCTACCAGGGTGGAGTTGATGCCCCTGTAGCTTATATTATACTCTCCTACATATCCTTCGGCATTATCATAAGCCCTTTCTCCGGTAATGCCCATAAGACCGGGAGCAGTTCGTATTCTGTTATCTGTATAATTATCCAATCCTGCGCGGTAGTTGATGTCAAGCCATTTGAAAGGAGCATAATTCAATGATATGCCACCGATGATGCGGTTCACATTATCTTTAAACCTGTTGGTAGCGGCTCCGTAAATGGGGTTATTGGTTCCCCGCCATAGTTGTGTGCCATCAGGGTTCAGGTAATCTCTTACATCCCATCTGCCCGAAAAATAAGCAAGGCTTTCTCCAAACCGGTCTGCATCGTATTTGTAGCCGCCGGAATTGGTATAACTCATATTTATACTTGCCTTTATCTTGGAACTGATCTTAAGATCTGTATTAAAACGGGCTGATAAATTTTTGTAGTCGGTAAAAGGCAGCATACCTTCCTGGGATAAATAGGAAATGGAAGAATATACTTTAGCGGCATCACTTCCACCGGATACCGCAAGTGTATTTCTTACCTGGTTACCGGTTTTATAAGCTGTTTTATAATTGTCGAACAGTTCATCAGGATGAGTTGGGTCAATGGCTTTTGCTTCTGCAATGGTGGGACCCCAAGCTGGTCCCAGGCCGATGGGCGTATACACGCCAAGGATGCCGGCAGTATAGGTGTGCTGAATTTCCGGTCTTTTACTGATATGTTCAAAGCCATAAGTACTGCTGAAGTTTACATGTAAGCCATCACCCTTGCCCTTTTTGGTAGTGATCACCACAACACCGGTAGAGCCACGTAGACCGTACAGCGCTGTGGCCGCCCCGCCTTTCAGGATGTTGATACTTTCAATATCATTCGGATTGATATCGGAAGCCCTGTTGCCTACCGACCGTACATTATAGGATGATCCGGCACCTGCGGTTGAAGTGCTGTTATCTATGATGATGCCATCAATTACAAACAACGGGTCATTTGATTGAGTTACGTCTATAGAGTTGATCCCCCTCACACGGATCGTTGCGCCCTGACCGGGGCCACCGCCGACGCTGGAAATAGTTACACCCGCAACTTTCCCCTGCAATGCATTCACTACATTAGGTTGCAGGTTTTCATTGATCTCTTTTGAAGCTACACCCTGACTGGCATAGGTAAGCGCTTTTTTATCGCGTGAAATTCCCAAAGCGGTTACCACCACTTCATTTAAGGAACTGCCATCTGTAGACAATGTGATATTGAGGGTAGATAGATTGCCGACTTTTACTTCACGATTGGTATATCCCACGCCGGTAAATACCAGGGAAGTCTGGTTGTTGGGAACACTGATCCGGTAATAGCCACTGTCATCTGTAGCAACGCCGGTTTTACTTCCTTTAACCACAACGCTGACACCTGGTAAGGCCGTTGATTCGGCAGAAATAACTTTTCCGGTTACTTCTCTTGATTGAGCAAAACCGTTTATAGACCCTAATAGCAGGAGCATCAGGAAAAAGAGGGTGAAATTTTTTCTCATAAGTAGAATTGGTTAAGCGAATAATAAACGCAATATAAGATATAATGCAGAAATTCTATGATTCAATATATGAATAATTAATATATACCTTCAGTGATGCTTACTTTAACTTTAAATATTATTCTTTGGATTATTATGCTTTATATTCTTTTATTTTGAAGCGGTTTGTTATTGCTTGATTAGAAGAATCTTCTTATTTATTTTTAAACATTCACCGGTTTTACAATTTATGAAAAGAATATACCTCTTTCTAACGCTGTTGATTGTTGCCTGCTTTGAAA
>CAXSIE010000358.1:0-283 GCA_964237295.1 uncultured Flavihumibacter sp.
TAATGGAGATGATTATTTTATTGCAGGATCTTTCCGGTATACAAATTCGTTTACACCGGTATCATCAATTGGTGTGCTGGCGGAAGAAAGTTCTTTTATGCTAACATTCGGGTTAAGATTTAATGCCCTAGAAAATAAGTTGCCCAATACCTGGAGGGAGTTGATTCATCAGTTATAATTATGGAGCTCAGATTCCGGGTACGGCTTCTGAAGTTTGTGTTTGTATGATAAGCGTTTCTGTAACCTGCAAAACAAACGCTGACCTATGAAGCCGGCATTATGC
>CAXSIE010000358.1:293-4183 GCA_964237295.1 uncultured Flavihumibacter sp.
CATTAATGTCCTATCACTATTACTTTCTTGGTATCAATGATCTGATTAACGGTAGATATGAAGCTTACCATATAAGTACCCGGTATCAGTCCGCTTACTTCTATAATGCTTCTTCCATTAACATCTATCTGGCGTAGTTTCTGCCCGATTGCGGTCCAGATAATGATGGTTTTTACATTTACTTCTCCGTTTAAACCAATAAAGAATTTGTCTGGTGTTGGATTTGGCCATAACAACAGTTTATACTTGCCGGGTGCGGGCGCCACTGCAATGATGTTCGAATAGCTTGATTTGTTACCCTGGTCAACCAGCATCAACCGATAAAAGGTAACTCCGTTATAACTATTAGGATCTTTTATTTCATAATTCAAATCCGTTACGCTGATACCGTTTACAGACAGTGTTAACACGGTATCAATATTCCTGAAGTCTGTTTCAGAGCTAAGTCTTCTTTGTACAACAAAATATTTGTTATTAATCTCCGGGTTGGTTCTCCAGTAAACTCTTGCAAAATTTGCATCCAGGCGGTAACCGTTAAGCCAGAGAATTGTTTTCCGGCTGCTTGTATCGCCCTTACCGGTAAGCTTGGTAAAGTATGAATTTGATGAAACAACACCGCTAAAAGTTCTGCTGTTAATCCCGCTTTTTGTAAGAACCGGGCCGGTGGTAAGCCTGCCCGGAGATGGTTGACTTTGTGGTGAACCAACATCCCAAAGTTTCTGCAGGTAATGCGACACATAAGCATATTCCCTGGCTGAAGCAAATGTTGATCCTTCATCGTCATTCAAATGTTGCAAAGTAATTTCTACTTCATCTTTGCCGGGCCTCAACTGCTTCCCAACCTGCCATGTTTTATTAACGCTTTCTTTTGAAAGATCAGGTCTGAAGATTTCTCTTTTTACACCATCTTCCACATTAACGTAAAAATTATCGGGTTGTGAAGATTTGCTTTGAACACCAACAGGGGTATACGCATTTCTTTTGCTTCCAACAGGAAATACTACCCTTCCATTTGCACTGGTAATACCTTCACGCAGTAAATAACCTTCGGTTCCGCCGTTGTCGGTTACTATATAATGCAGGGAATCATAACCACTAATTACACCTGGGTTGCCATCGCCTACCAGCATGATATTGTTTTTCACGTACACTACTCCTTCAACAAATTGAAGTTCATGGCGAACTTTTGTATTGCTGCCTTGCAATTCAACCCCGGAAAAATTTTCAATTTTTAAATGATAAAATGCCGGGCCTGTAGCAGTAGCCGCATTGTAACCTCCGGTTAACAGTTGCGGAACGGTATCGTTTGAAACAAAGCGAACCAGGCCACCAACGCCGGTTGCGCCATCACCGCCACTACTTTCGTCGGTGATCATTGATTGATTATCATTCTGCCATTTTTTTCCGGTAAAATTAATAGTAGCATTTTTTCCCACTCCAAGTTTTCCCTGGTTGATGACGTCTGAGAATATCGTTGCACTGTCTCCGTTAAAAAAGATTTTTCCGCCGGCAGGTATAAAAAAGCCGGATTGTGCTGAGGTCGTAACGAAGCACGAAAGCAGCAGGGCTGTTATGAAGATTATATGTTTAAGGGTAGTTTTCAAGTATCAGATAAAGTAGGATGTTTATTAACGACTGCCAATCACGTACCAATACTTAATAGACTTAGAATCAAGATAAGGCGAACTTCTTTACTATTAAATATTCCCTTATTTGGAAATTTCTCCCGCTATGATCAGTTATCTCTTATGCATGCTGAACGATTCGTATGCAGATTACTGTGAGTTTAAATAAATAATTTTCATAAAAGATATGGTATAAGATCAGCCAAAGATTACTTCTGAAGCTTTATTATTTGTTCTTTCAATTGATCAATTTGTTTCTGTTGTTCTTTAATCGCATTGATAAGAACGGGCACTAATTCAGCATAGTTCATACCAAGAGTTTCCTTTGCTTCATTACCAACTACTACTTCAGGAAGTACTTTTCTTACATCCTGCGCTATTAAACCGAGTTGCTTATCACTGTCGGGAGTTATTTTCCAGTTGAAACTTACCGGTTGCAACGCTAAAACCTCCTTCAGCCCATAATTTAAATTTTCAATTCCGGTTTTCTCTCTTTTATCAGATGTTGTGATAACTCCACCTGTTGCATACACGGAAGTCCACCTTTTTGCACTGGTTCCTAATGTCCTGGCATTGTCTGTAAAGGGAGCAATATTACCATCAACAGTAAACTTATCAGCAGGTGCATTTATACCCGTACCAATACCTACATTACCTCCATTATAAATTGTCATGCGTAAATTACTTGAAGTATAAAAATCAAGTCCCCATTGATTGGTGCCCGAAGTTCGTTTTGACGCGATCGTTTCTCCGCTAGTGGCTCCTCCAAAAAACAGTCCCGGTGAAAGCGTGCCTGTATTAGTGTTGGCTCCATCCAGGTAAACGGTACCGGATGCATTTATATTTCCGGTTACATCTAATTTTTGAGAAACCGTTGTTGTTCCAATGCCAACATTACCGGAAGCATCTATTCTCATATCTTCCGAAGTTCCTGTGAAGAACTTTAAAACACCTGAACCACTATTACCAATTGCCATATCGGTTCCCGTACCGTACAAATAAGTATTATTTGCTCCTCCTAATACCCCGGTGCTTGTATTACCGCTGCCATTGACTCCCATGTCGATGAAATTGATGCCGTTAGCTTCAGTTCCCTGATCATTTGTAGCTACAACATCTGTGCTGGCTGCATTACCTGTGGATCTGTTCTGTATATTCAGCTGTAGAAAATTATTAATCGTTCCTTTTCCACTGATAAGATTATAAGAGGGAGTTGTGGTACCACCGTCTACCAGCAGCTTTTCCTGATTGGGGGTGGCTGAAAATACCGGCGGTATTGTACTGCCTGTTCCTGTTCCTATGGCTACGTTACCAAGGGTGTCGATATATAACCGCTGAATGGCTTTTGTGCGCATATACAATCCAACGTTATCCTGTGTGCCGAGATAGTTGCTGGTAGTCATTGAATTATTACCTGCAATCCCCCAGCTTATAGAATTCAATGCAACCGTTGGAATAATCCAGGAACTGGCCACATTCGGACCATTTGAAGTTAAAAAAGTACCTGCTGCGGCACTTGCGCCGGGTATGAGGTTACCACTGTATTTTATACTTCCCGTTACACCGAGTTTTTGGGTGGGAGTTAAATTGGCAATGCCAACGTTTCCACTGCTGTCAATATGCATTCTTTCATTTGCAGCTAATAGCCCTCCTGTAAAAAAACGCAAAGGCTTCACCGATGCATTGCCTATGGAAAAATCATTTCCCGTAGCATACAAGTAGCTGGTATTGATGCCTCCCAGCATTCCCGTAGTTGTATTACCTGTGGAGTTAATACCCATATCGATAAAGTTAGCTGATTCAGATCCCAGGTCATTCGTGGCTACAATATCGGAACTGGCTGCCGTTCCCCCTGACCGGTTCTGAATGTTCACCTGCATATAACTGTTAGTGCTGCCCTTACCGCTAATAACATTAATAAAATCGTTAGTGGCATTTGTTCCTGCATCTACCAGGAATTCCTCCCTGTTAGGGCTTGCACTGAAAATCGGCGAAGTGCCTACGCCCACGTTTCCGAGACTATCCAATACTAAACCCTGGACACCATTCGTCCGCATTACAAGACTCTGGGAATTGCTTGTGCCGATATAGTTGGTTCCTGACGCTGTTCCGCTGTTTCCAGTCAGCGACCACACATTGGCTGTGCTGGCTTTGCCATTAAAAGTTGTCCAGTCAGCATTGGAAAGTAAGCCTGCAGTTACACTTGCGGCTGAAGCAAGGGGAATATTAAGGGTATGGATTGAAGTTGCTGAACTCCAGGCAGGA
>CAXSIE010000358.1:4193-4672 GCA_964237295.1 uncultured Flavihumibacter sp.
GTACCCGGTGTAGCAAAGGACTGACTTGCTGCAGTTAAACTATTTAACGAGGTAATGCCTACATTAAAAGGTACAGAAGTAGCGGCGGTAATCCTTCCTTTGGCATCTACCGTGATATAAGGATAAGAGCTTCCAGTATTGTTACCATAAGCTGAAGCCGATACTCCTGTTGTGGCGAGCGCCGGATTAGGATAAGTACCGGTCAGATCTCCGCCCGCAGCTCCACTGGGAGCGGCAGAAGTGGTGCTTAGAACGCCCAGCCCCGTAACAGCCAATCCTGTTCCTACTGATACTCCGCCCACTGTTCCGATAGCGGCCAGCGGCAGGTCGGCAGCAACCAGCGACCTGAAAGCAGGTGCCGCACCGCCACCCGAAACAGGGCCTGCAAAAATACGGTTTGCGGTTTGTGTAGCTAATGCACCTGTTAATGTTCCGGTAGAAGTAACAGGAGAACCGCTGACAGTAAATATTGACGGAAG
>CAXSIE010000358.1:4682-5962 GCA_964237295.1 uncultured Flavihumibacter sp.
GGGATAATGCAACCGAAGTAACTCCCAATGAAGTGATGGATGATACATTGAGCTGCCTTACTACTCCGCCGCTGATGGTTAAAATGCTGTCGGTATTAAGGCCGGTTTGAACACCCCCTAAGAATAACGGATTAGTTCCAAGTACACTCAATTTATTTGATGGAGTCATACCAATACCTACGTTACCTGTTCCATCTATTCGCATTCTTTCATTGGCAAGTGCAGTTCCACCTGTAAAAAATAACAGATTTTTTGAAGCGGTACTATTTCCCAGCATAAAATCATTACCCGCGGCATACAAGTAGGCATTATTGGCGCCATTTAATATAGGGTTGCCGGAGTTGGAGTAAACACTTGAATTAATTCCCATGTCAATGAAATTTGCTGTCTCGCTACCATTATCGGAAGATGCTACCAGGTCTGAGCTTGCATTAGCGGTAGCCGAACTGTTCTTAACATTGATCTGTAAATAATTATCTATACTGCCTTTTCCTGTCATTAGGTTATACGAGTTGGTTACCCCGGCATCAATTAATAATTTTTCAGGATTGGTTGCATCAAATGCGTTAGATCCTACAGCCATCCTGCCGCTTTGTAACCGCATGATTTCTGACAACCCGGTTTGATAATTGTAACTTTTAAATACCATGGGTTCATCTCCGTCATCGCCGACTATAAATTCAAAACCTCCATTATTATTAGTGCCTGTAGAACCCATTTCAAAATAATCGGTTCCGGCAGCACTTCCTTTTATCCTGAAGTTGCCATTGACATCGGTAAAAATTTTCGGTTTATAAAAAGTTGCCGCAGGGGCTTCAAACTGAATAGCCGATCTCATGTACGTAACCTTTTCGTCATTATCATTGTAGTCAGTGAATCCGTCATTCAGTCCTAACGTTTGACGGCGGCCAAATTCAAGGAATGAAACATTATTAGATTTTAAAACCATCTGCTTGTCATCCGTCATACCTAAAAAATTTGTTGGCGGATTAAGACCGCTGTTTCCCGTAAGCGACCATGAAGATGCCCCTGGGTTCGTGGTAACAATTACATCTCCGGAACTATTTATGGATAAAAGTTTTGAATTGGCGGCTGCGGCCGTAGCAGTTCCAAGCCCATTTAATCTTAATCCTGAAACTCCTGTACCGGCAACTGTTCCTGATACGTCCAGGTAATTGCCCGGACTTGTATTACCAATGCCTAAATATCCGGCAGTGGTCAAACGCATTTTTTCGATATTATTGGTAATAAATGGGAGAGCATAGTTATCAATGGTGCCA
>CAXSIE010000359.1:0-5683 GCA_964237295.1 uncultured Flavihumibacter sp.
TAATTGATGAAGCATTGTCACCAACTGTCCCCGGTGGTAGGTGCCATGGTTGAACACCTGTATAAGTGCCTGGAAAACCGGTTGCTTAAATTGTTCCTTTTTGGTATTCTGATAATGAAAAACATGCTCAAGCGCTGCAAGACTGGCTTTATGAACCCATGTTTCCCATACCTTATCCTGCTCTATAAGTGCAATGGTGAGTGCAGCAATAGTACCGTTAAAAACCGATCCCGGAGACAGGATCACTTCCTGCATTCTCATTCTTTGCCACCATATGATATCCACATTCAACATATGTGTTAATGTATTAACCAATGATGGAAAACTCGATGGCAATTCACTGTGCTGTTGTTCATCCGTTAATGACAGCACACAATCAATCAGGCGCTGGTTCGCCCAGAGATGATAAGAAGCATATTGTTGAAGGATCTCTTTCATGTTAAAGAAGCGCTCAGTTATCAGCCTGCCTTAACAAATATAAGATGGCAAAGCGAAAATCACTTTACTGTTATTATTAAAAATTTACTGATTTTATCGCTGATAGCTTAACGCCGATAGCTGATAGCTCATTCGAATCATTTATTTTTGATCTTCAATCAAAATAATCCAATGGACGATAATAATTTTCAAATGAGTGGTTTTGGTTCAATGGCAGTTCATGCCGGACATGAGGAAGACCCTATGTATTCTCACCTGACTCCCATATATGCTACCTCCACTTTTACTTTTGATACGGCC
Organism: uncultured Flavihumibacter sp.; assembly: GCA_964237295.1. GTDB lineage: Bacteria > Bacteroidota > Bacteroidia > Chitinophagales > Chitinophagaceae > JADCRZ01. The sequence goes on from CAXSIE010000359.1 coordinate 739, forward strand.
GAGCAGGGTATGAAGCGATTTGACAATAAAGAACCCGGTTATATTTATACACGCTGGGGCAATCCCAACTTTACTGAAGCGGAAGAAAAAATATGCGCATTTGAAGCCTATGATATAAAGCAAAGCAATGGTAGCCCGCTCCAGCTAAAAGCATTGCTCCATTCCAGCGGACAGGCCGCTATGACTACAATGTTTTTGTCGAATTTAAAGAATGGTGACAAGGTGCTGTCTCATTATTCTTTATATGGAGGAAGCCATGAGCTATTGCACCGGCTTTTACCTCCGATGGGCATTGAACCGGTTATAGTCGACCTGCGCAACCTCAATATAGCAGAAGAAACCATTAAAAACAACCCTGCCATCAGGTGGATACATCTGGAAACACCCGCCAATCCAACACTTCAATGTGTAGACCTGGAAGAAATGGCTGTACTGGCAAAAAAATACAACCTGTCGCTTTCAGTAGATAATACCTTTGCAACGCCCTACTTGCAACAACCATTTAAATATGGAGTTGATTATGTTGTACATTCTACCACAAAATTTTTAAATGGTCATGGAACGGCTATCGGAGGCGTGCTATTAGGAAAAGATATTGAAAAGATGAAGACGCATATTTTAAAGTGGTATCGTTTATTGGGCGGGAATGCCAATCCTTTTGATGCTTACCTGCTCAGCAACGGTATGAAGACGTTAGAACTCCGTATGGAAAGGCATTGCCATAACGCTATGGAAGTTGCAAATTTATTAGAGGAACATCCATCTATTGAAAAAGTAAATTACACCGGTCTGCCTTCTCATCCCGACTATTATATTTCTGCCAAGCAAATGAGGCATCCCGGCCCGATGATGAGCATTGAAGTGAAAGGCGGTATTGAAGCAGGGAAAAAATTTATCGACAAACTGCAGATGTGTACCCGTGCTGTTTCACTGGGAACCACCGATACGCTGGTCTCCCATCCTGCCAGCATGACCCACTACGGTGTTCCGAAAGAAGAGCGTGAAAAATTCGGAATTACCGATGGTTTGATACGCATGAGTATCGGGATAGAAAATGTGCAGGATATTCTTGCTGATATAACGCAGGCTTTGAAATAATTATTAGCCGTCAGCTGTTAAAGCGTTTACAACTGTTTAGATAAAATATATTTCAATGCAGATACTTATTCGAAAGGCAATTAAAGAAGACTGCCCAAGACTTCTTGAGTTAATACGGGAACTGGCAGTATTTGAAAAAGCCCCGGAAGCTGTAAGTGTTACACTGGAACATTTTGAAGAAAGCGGTTTTGGTGAGCACCCTGTATACTGGGCCTTTGTTGCCGAGGCAGATGGAACAGTGGAAGGATTTGCGTTGTACTATATCCGTTACTCCACCTGGAAGGGACAAAGAATGTACCTTGAAGATATTCTGGTAACTGAAAAAATGCGTGGTAAGGGCTTAGGTTCTTTATTATTCGACCGTTTACTGGAAGAGGCAAAAGAAAAAAAATTCAAAGGCATGGTTTGGCAGGTTCTCGACTGGAATGAGCCTGCAATCAATTTTTATAAAAAGTACGGAGCTGATTTTGATGGGGAATGGCTGAATTGCAGCGTTAACCTCTGAACCATGATTGATCTGATCAATGATGAATTATTAATAATTAATTAATTAATTTATTGAATCCGGACTACCCTACTCCATCAACCACCATTTTATTATCTATCTTCATGATCAATCCCTGCAACACCTTACCCGGACCGACTTCTGTAAATTTAGTAGCGCCACCTGCTATCATTGACTGCACGCTTTGGGTCCATCTAACGGCTCCCGTTAACTGATCGATCAGGTTTTGTTTGATCTCCTCTCTGTCGAATACCGGCCTGGCAACTACATTCTGGTATACATGACTTGTAGGCTGATGAAATACTGTTTTTTCAATGGCCTGTTTTAATTCTTCACGTGCAGGCAGCATCAGCGGCGAATGAAAGGCCCCTCCTACCGGCAGTACCACGGCTCTTTTTGCTCCGGCGGCTTTCATACGCTCACAGGCGATTTTTATTCCTTTAATGGATCCTGAAATAACCAACTGCCCGGGACAATTATAATTTGCAGGCACCACTATTTCACCGGTTTCTTCCTGAACCTCACGACAGATGGTTTCCACCTGCTCATCCTGCAAAGAAAGGATAGCCGCCATAGTAGACGGGTCCAATTCACAAGCTTTTTGCATGGCTTTTGCCCGAATGGAAACCAATTGAAGCGCATCGTCAAAACTCACAGTATTATTAACCGTTAAAGCGGAAAATTCACCCAGCGAATGGCCCGCGACCATATCAGGCCGGGCATTTTCAATACTTTTATAAGATATAACGGAATGCAGGAAAATGGCAGGCTGGGTTACACTGGTTTGCCGCAGTTCTTCCAGCGATCCCGATACCATAACATCTGAAATGCGAAAACCCAGTATTTCATTGGCCTGCTCGAGCAGCTTTTTTCCAAAAGCATTATTTTCATATAATTCTTTACCCATCCCCTGGAATTGAGATCCTTGTCCTGGAAATACAAATGCATGCTTCATTTGAGGTAGTTTAAAACTAAGGGTTTAAAAAAAGCCATCAGCCTTCAGAAAGAAATTAAATATATTAATGCAGTTTTGAACCGATCAGCGTAATGAATTCACTGCGGGTTTCAATTTTTTCAAATTCACCCCAGAAAGCAGATGTTGTTGTAACGGAATTCTGCTTCTGAACACCGCGCATCATCATGCATAAATGAGAAGCTTCAATAACCACCGCAACACCCAGGGGATCCAGTGTTTCCTTTATGGCAGTCATGATCTGGTGCGTTAACCTTTCCTGAACCTGTAAACGGCGACTGTACACATCCACTACTCTTGCTATTTTACTCAAGCCTGTAATGAAACCATTTGGAATATAAGCCACATGCGCCTTTCCGAAAAATGGCAGCATATGATGCTCGCACATGCTGTATAATTCAATATCTTTTACTATTACCATTTCACTTACTTCCTCATGGAACTTGGCAGATTCCAATATTGCATAAGCATCCATTGAATAACCCTGAGTAAGGAACTGCATTGCTTTTGCAATACGTTCAGGCGTCTTTTGCAAACCCTCCCTTTCCGGATCTTCCCCAAGCAATGATATGGACTCACGATAATTTTTCATGAGGCCTGATGTTATATGCTCTTCGTACTGATCAATTTTTTTATAAGCCATGGATGCTTGTTTACAATGTTATGAATGAACCTGCCTTATCTGCCATTGTAATGATAATAAATCTACCTGCTTTCTAACGGATACTCCACAAAATTTCTTTCGGTTTCGTATAGTCTTACCTGTAAGGCAAGCGACGATTGTATTTTATCACGCAATAAGTTATAAGTAACGATGGCTATGTTTTCCGCTGTAGGATTGAGGCTTTTAAATTCTGCGGTATCAAGGTTAAGGTTCTTGTGATCAAACCTGTCAAGCACATTTTCTTTAATAATGTCTGATAATACTTTAAGATCAATTACATATCCTGATTCCGGGTCTGGCTCGCCAACAACTTTTACGATCAATTCATAATTATGACCATGAAAATTAGCATAATTACATTTACCAAATACTGCTGCGTTCTTATCAGCAGGCCATGAAGGGTTATTCAACCGATGCGCTGCATTGAAATGTTCCTTCCTGTAAACTGCTACTTTGTTACTCATAATAAATTTTTATTGCATCCTTAAAATCATTGTTTTGGCTATCAGCTTTGAGCAGCAATTTACCCGCAACCAACCTGAAAATTATAAAATCAACCTTACACATCAATAACATTGATTGAATAATTTTGTTTAAACTACTCCCCAAAGTATTCAACATAAATACGCGGAGTTTCATATAATTTTATGCAATGCATGGATATTTCCGGCGGAAGCTGCAGAATTAACTGGTTCCATATTCCTATTGCCAGGTTTTCCGTAGAACAAATCTTTCCATGTAAGAAATCAACGTCTACATTAAGATTCCGGTGATCGAGCAGGTCCAATACATATACCTTAATCAGCTCGCTTAATTTTTTTACATCAAATAGAAAACCGGTATCCTTATTTATCTTTCCCTTTATAGTAACCAGCAATTCATAATTGTGTCCGTGCCAGTTTTCATTGGCGCATTTTCCAAAAACCGCTTCGTTCTGCTCATAACTCCAATCCGGATTGTAAAGCCTGTGCGCTGCATTGAAATGTTCTACCCGAGTCAGGTACACCATGATTTTCAAAAAATTTCCGCAAAGTTAATTGAATTATACAGAAGTAGGCTTGCTTATGCAAACCATAACCTGACGTTAAAACTAACAGGATTTTTGAAGAAAACTCTTATCAGCTTCAATAATTCAGCAGTCAAACTAATAACATTAGGCAGGAGCATTACTGGTTTATAACTTTGCCTGTCAATCTTTAGCATGAAAATAGGTATCGCAGCCGCAACAACTTTCGAAATTGAACCGACTATTAATTTTTTACAATCCGACACACAACAATTCAAACACGAATTTGAAATAATAATAACAGGGATAGGTTCTTCTGCATCAGCTTACCATCTTGCAAATTTTATTATCAGGAAATCACCTGATTATATGTTACAGGCCGGGATCGGAGGAGCTTTCAATACTACGCTTCAGTTGGGTGATACAGTTATAGTGGGAGATGAGATTACAGGCGATACGGGTGTGGAAGAGAACAATTTGTTCAAAGATCTGTTTGATATGGGTTTTATGGAACCTCATGTCAAACCTTATACCAATGGCCGTTTAACGAATCCGTATATTACAGATCTGAAGCGTAATGGCTTGCCGGTAGTTCATGGAATAACCGTAAATGAAATAACCACCAGTTTAAAGCGCATTAAGTTGTTGCGTGAAAAATATAATGGTGATGTTGAATCAATGGAAGGAGCCGCTTTTCAT
>CAXSIE010000359.1:5693-5927 GCA_964237295.1 uncultured Flavihumibacter sp.
GTATTCCCTTCTTACAACTCAGGTCACTATCCAATTATGTGGGCGAGCGTGATAAAAAAAACTGGAAACTAAAAGAAGCTGTCACGAACCTTAACCTGTCTCTTATTAAAATCATTCAACAATTACCGTAAATGAAACTCACGCTTGGTTTTTCACCCTGCCCCAATGATACTTTTATATTCGATGCAATGGTGAATAAAAAAATAGATACGCATGGGCTTGACTTTGAGGTTC
>CAXSIE010000360.1:0-5906 GCA_964237295.1 uncultured Flavihumibacter sp.
ATTAATTATAGTCAAGCATCCTTTAACTTATAATTTATATTTCAGGCAGGTAGAGGCTCTAAGCGTTTTTTGAACCTCTGTGGTTCCATTCATTTCTTTCCTTCTTTAAATCCATGTTGCCTTAAGATCTCGTCCAAAATTTTAAGACGCGCCGGGCCTATATCATATTTTGGATCGGGTGAATCAATTTGTAACGCAAAAAAATAAACATGCTTATTCTCTTCGATCCATCCCACCACCCAGCCGATTGAATGTTCGTTTTCCGTATATCCCCAGCCTGTTTTATAGCTTAATTTATAATTGGAGTTTTCTTCCTGCAGCATCATCTTTTTTACAATATCGTGCGTGCTGCCGTAAAAGGGGAGTTGATTGAAATATAACTTTTTTACCAGTCCGAGCTCTTCGTCAGCGGTTATTTTGATTGAATTATCAAGCCAGAAGTAATCGATTTTTTTAATGACCGCCCTCCCTTTTGAAGCAGCATATCCCAGGGTATCTAACCATTTCTGCATGGTATCTTTTCCAATACGCCGGGCAAGTTCCTGGTACCAGGGAACACTTGACAGACGAAAAGCCTGCATCATCGTCAGATCCTGGTTTAATTCTTTTCTTTCCCTTACTACTCCGTCCCATGGGATTACCGTATTGGTATCCTGAACCCTTCCGGTTTGAATGCCTATTAATGAATTAACAATTTTAAAGGTAGACGCCGGCAGGTAAGCGCTATCGCGGTAGCGATTCAGGTTATAAATGGTAAAGTTGCCCTGGCCGTTATCAAACATTCCGAAACAGCCATCAACTTTTTCAGCATCAAAATATTTTTTCAGGCTGTTATCCTGGGTAACGTTGTTGGGAGAACAGGCGATAAAAACAACTGACAGCAGCACGCACACGCACAATAAATTCCTCATTAATAAAATGTTTGCGCAAAGGTAATGGCTATCGGCTTTCAGCTATCAGGAATAAATATGGACTGTTTAATCTTTGTGAATGGAACTGCTTTAAATTAGCCGGTAAAGATTTTTTATGATCTATAGCAAAATTTCACTTCAAACCTTTTCCATACAAGCTTTTCAACTTCAGATAAACGCCATTCGTCCAGCCAAATCCATCCTGGCCGGCATATTCGCCACCACCGGCTTCAAGATGCGTATCAAGAACATTGTATTTCTCCATCATTTTTCCGGTTGCTTTAAAAACCTTTTCATTAATGGAGATCCAGCGTGTTGCAATGTCTCTGGCGGGTTCTTTGAAGTTGTAGTTTTCAAATCCTTTTACAGCTATCCATTGCAGGGGCGCCCATCCATTCGGAGCGTCCCATTGCTGACCGGTAAGGTTGTTGGTGGTAACAATACCACCATCTTTCAATAATGTAGCTTTCGTTTTACTCATTACTTTTTCAGCCTGTTCCGTAGTAGCCAGTTTCATAAATAAAGGATACAGGCCGGCGGCTGTTATAATGGTATCAGCAGTATTATTGTTGAAGTTATAGTCTGTGAAGAAATTAACCTTACTATTCCAGCCATACTTAAGGATAGCGCTTTTGCGCATAGCAGCTTTTTTAAGAAACTCATCAGACCTTCCTTCTTTATTTAAGGATGTTGCTTTGGCAAGATTTATTTCCAAACCATACAGCAAACAGTTAAGATCCACAGGAATGATATCCGTAACCTGGATAGTGGTAAGGTTTTTAGCATCCTTAAACCACCGGCTGCTGAAATCCCAGCCACTTTCTGCTCCGGCACGCAGGTGATGGTACATGCTGATTTTATCACGTCCGGATTTAATGGTAGTCTCAACATCCTGTGAGTAACTTTCCTGGCGCGGTACATCGCTATCATCCCAATAACGGTTAAGCACCGTGCCGTCCTTTAGCTTAACCACTCTCCTGTGTGCTTCTCCGGGTTTAAGACTGCCTGCGCCTTCCATCCAGTAGTTATATTCTTTTTCCATTGCAGGCAGGTAGGTTTTGTAAACAGCATCTCCCTTTATTTCAGCCAGCATACTTACCATCAGTGAAAAGAAGGGTGGTTGCGACCTGCCTAAATAATAAGTGCGGTTTCCGTTTGGGATATGCCCATAGGTCTGTATCAGGTAAGCGAAATTTTTGATCATATTTTCCATGATCTCGTATTCATGGCTTTCCTGCAAGCCGAGCATGGTAAAATAAGAATCCCAGTAATAAATTTCTCTGAAGCGGCCGCCGGGAACGATGTAAGAATTGGGTAGCGGCAACAAGGAACTTCCGATGAGCTTTTTATCAGCATCTCTTTTCAACACTTTCCATAATTTCCTGATATGCGTAGCCACATCTTCCTGGGTATCTGTTTGATAACTGCTTGCGGGGTTAACAGGTAATGCAAAGTTTTCTTTAACAAATAGTTCCAGTGAAAAGCGGATTGCCGGATTGCTTTTAATCTTTTTATAATCGGCCACTATAACAGCCGGATCTTTTTTGGGAACGCAATCCACGAATGTTTTTCCATCCGGGAATATCTTCGACATTTGAATATCGGTGAAGAGTTCTCCATAAATTTTGTCAGGAGGAAGGGGCTGTTGACCAAAGCCGGTTAACATACAGAAGCTGTAAATTAATAAAATAGATAATCGTTTCACGTTGTGGATGTTAAGGTTGTAAGTTACAGATTATCTACATCCTAAACACCAAAGAGGTATTAAAGCTTCTGCCATCAGAAGGCCATACACCAGGACCAGGATAAAAAGTAGGACGTTTAGTGAAATACTGATTGTTCGTTATATTATTGATCTGGCCTCTTAGTTCGATATTTTTTGAAAACCGGAATGTTGCTGAAAGATCAAGGAGCCCATAAGATGGAACCAGTCCTACAGCGCCCGTTGAGGCAAGCGGCTTCATTGTGTTCAGGGCATCGGCAAATGTGGATGCAGTATAACTGTATAATGCTGATACATTTATTTTCTTAACACGAAGGGTAATGCCATTTCTCGTGGTTAAGTCTGGAGCGCTTTCCACTTTATTGCCTCTGATGTCGACATTAATGTTTCCTGACTTCACCACAGCGCTTGTATAACGTGCATGCATAAATGCCGTGGAAGTAAATACGGATAAGCCTGCAATATTACTCAGCATCCAATCGCCCTGCACAAAAACTTCCAATCCTTTGGTTGTTGAATTACCGATATTGGTTCGGTATAAAATTAAACTACCAGTGTTATCGGTTTGTGCCAATGTGCCGAAACGATTGTTGAATTGCAGCAGATAACCGGTAACGTCCCATTTCAGAAATTTCCAGTTACCCCTGAAACCTACTTCAGCGTTGTATCCCTTGGCATCTTTGATGTTTGGGTCATCAACTTCATACAAGGATGTAGGGATAAGGTCTTTAAAAACCATCGGATGATAAGCCTGTGACCAGCCTGCATATACTTCCATGTTTTCCTTAGGCTTATAAGATACGCTTGATCCCAATAAAGGAAAATGATGTTCTATGTAAAGCGGTATTTTATCATCCTGGTAGTAACTTATTGTGCCACTCATATCGGTCCTGCCCATTTCTATCCTTCCGCCAATGTTCCAGGAAAGGTTACGCAGCAGTTTGAAATTGTTTTCTGCAAAAACGGCGATGTTATGCGTTTTGAAATGCAGATCGCGGCCAAATCCCGGTTCCACCAGTGTAAGGTCAAAATCATTGCCTGTAGTGCCTTTGCCAAGCTGTGTACGATGCAGGTCTGTATTCATATACTGGATGCCGGCGGCAAGAGAACTGGTTTGTTTGCCGGTTGCGTATTGATGTAACAACCTCAGTTCACTTGTATAGCTATGAAAGCGGTCAATGTCTACCTGCCTGTTATTGTATTGATAGGTGCTCTTATTAATGGTATCCGCTATATTGGTAGGCTTGTCGTATTGAACGCTGTTCCTGTTTCCTAAAACCGCTGAAGTGGTGAATTGAAAGGTTGTTTTTGAAGTAACCTGCCAGTTAGCGGTAATAGAAGGCACATAGATATCAGGATTGAAATAATTGCGCGAACGGGTTGATTGCTGGGGATCTGCTTTGAACATGCTGTCAGTTAAAGGGCCGGGAATGCGGTATAAATATTCTGATCGGGCAAATTCAGCACGAACCGAGAAGTTTTTACTGGGCTCATAGGTTATTACAACATCTTCCGATTCGGAATTGGTATGTTCGTTATGCCGGTAGCCATCTTTTGATTTGCGGCTCATGTAAGCATAGTATCTGAACTTGCCTATTTTGCCACCAATTGCATTGTAAGTACTGAGCAGGTTAAATGAACCGATGGTATTGATACTTTCGAGACTGATACGTTTTGAGGTATCGGCCTGCTTGGTAACATAATTCAGCATCCCGCCAAATTGCGCTCCATATTGCAGCGAGCCGGTTCCTCTTACCAGTTCAATATGATCAATGCTTTCAAGGGGCATACTATAGTGGCTTGCAGGATAACCGTACATATCGGAGTTGGTAATAATGCCATCTTTGCGGATATTGAATTCCCATCCCCTGTGTGGGTCGAGCCCTCTTGCGGCGATATTTATCTGGTTTCCTGAACCATCCATATCGTATACGAATATGCCGGGTACCTTTGCAAACACCTGTCTTGCTGTTTTATCAGCAAGGTTAGCATCTATCTGTTTAAGGTTGATCATTTCAGTTTTCTTACCTGAAAAGATGTAAGTGCCCTGGATATCGGGTAACGGTTGTATGGTAGATTGTTTCAGGTAAGCACTTATGGTTACGCTGTCAAGAGATTGAAGCGTATCCTTTTTTAGTTGCGACTGTGCATTGGCTTGAATGACGAAGATGGCCAATGTAACGAGATATAATGCTTTCATGATTTTAAACTGTTCTGTCAATATTGTAATGCTCTCTCGTGTATAGCTACCCGGCGCTGTTAAAAAAAAATATGTAACTCCGGTAATCAAGCCAGGTATTTTCTTCGCACATACCCCATACCACCCTACCTCATACCTGATATTAGAATCTGATAGAGAAACCTGCATTAACGGTGTAATCGGCAAACGCCGCATCACCCTGCACGTGCTTGTTCTGTTTAATTGAATTTTCCTTGTCGGTAACGCTTTGGGTTCTGTTACGTTGTACCGCAAAAGGTACGGCCGCGAAAAAGTTCAGTTTTTTAACGGCATAAGTTACGGTAGGCTCTACAGACCAGATATAACCAGGCCTGCGGAAATCACCGCTGCCGCCAACCAGGTCATGTACGGGAATTCCTTCCAGTCTTGCGCCGGCTGATACTCCCAGTCCTTTAATATGGCTGAAAGCGTAAGTCAGTCCTGCCCTGCCCATATATTGATCGGGTACACTCATAATGGCTTCATTGGCCAGGGTTGCTGAAACCAGTTCACGGTAAGTACGTGTTCCGTTCTGTTCCCGTGGATTGATAAGATAATAAAAATTACCATAAACCGAGAAGTTGCGATGTATGCTGTAAAATGCATTCACTTCTGTAGATAAGCCTGTTCCTCCATCACCTAATTGAATAGACTGGTCAACAGTACGTAATTCTTTAGCGCCGCCAACACCTACATTGTACCAGTAGTCTTTATAATTATAATCTCCGGTTGGCAGTTTAAGCCCTAACCCAACCTGGATATTCCCTTTATGATGTTTTGCGGGATCGAGCAGCCAATTGTAAACAGCTACCCGAACATCGCCCATGCCGAATGAATGGGTAGAATGCCTTTCTTTTCCGCCATGCTCATACAAAGAGGATCGGCTATTGGCAAGCACGGGAACATCAATCATCATAGACCAGCGGTCATTAAAGAAACGGGTTAAAGAAAGATCAAGACTTGACTGGTGATTAATCACTTCATTACCCAGAACCTGCCTGTTTTTGTTTTCGGTGGTACCTGAAAAATGCCGGAACGATTTGAAGTACCGTGC
>CAXSIE010000361.1:0-4972 GCA_964237295.1 uncultured Flavihumibacter sp.
GGTTCCAATTCATGTTACTGGAACGGCAATGAGATTGAAAGGAACAATCCGGGGCTCGGATATATTTTGGGAGATGAAGGAAGTGGCGCTTACCTGGGTAAGCTGCTCCTTGCAGAATATCTTTATGGAAAGCTCGACTGTGTAATGGAAAAAGAATTTGAAAAAAGATTTTCCATTGACCCTGATATCATACTTACAAAAGTTTATTCCACTTCTTTGCCTAACCGGTTCCTGGCTTCGTTCTCTGTATTCTTTGCCGAACACCGCGGCAATCCGAAACTTGAAAAATTATTGAAAGAAGGGTTAGAGGCATTTTTTAAGATACACCTGATTACGTACCCGCAAAGCCTGACAGTTCCGGTTCATTTTACAGGTAGTATCGCATGGGTGTACCGCGATGTATTGCTTGAACTATGTGAAAATTATGGGTTTCAGGCTGGGAAGACTGTTAAGGAGCCTATGAACGATCTGGTGGATTATTACAGGTTTAATAACTTAACGTAATGTTAAGTTAAGCATGAAATCAGCATTGAAAGGTAGTAACTACACTCGTTAGTGTTTTTTGACTACGGAAAGGCCAGGGTAGCATGAAGGTTATAGAAAAACGTAACAAAGTTTGCAACTACAATTCAATACGTAACTTCATATTTAACTTACACTACATTTTTAATTATACATTAAATATTTATGAGTAATCAAAACAATAAAGTTGCCTATATAACAGGCGGAAGTAAAGGAATAGGTTATGGAATAGCAAAAATTTTACTTGACAATGGTATGAGAGTAGCCATTACAAGCCGAAGTTTGTCAGCGGCGAAGCAGGCTGCCGAATCTTTAAGTGAAGATCCTTCAAAGGTTTTAGCATTAGAATCCGATGTAAGCGCCCTTGCTTCTGAAACAGCAGCTGTTAAAGCAGCGACAGATCATTTCGGCCAGTTGGATGTGCTTGTTGCCAATGCGGGTGTAGGTCATTTTGGATCTATTGAAAGTTTATCGGAGGCAGACTGGAAAGAGACTATTGATACCAATCTTACCGGTGTTTTCAACAGTGTTAAAGCAAGCATTGAAGCGTTGAAACAATCAAAAGGATACATCATTACTATTGCAAGTCTTGCCGGTGCAAATTTTTTTGAAAACGGTTCTGCTTATAATGCCAGCAAATTCGGCCTTGTAGGATTTACACAAGCCATCATGCTCGATTTACGGAAACATGGCATTAAGGTAACTACCATCATGCCCGGTTCGGTTGCCACACATTTTGGCAATCATACACCCGCCGATGCTGAAAGCTGGAAGATACAACCGGAAGATATAGGCCAGATGGTAGCAGACCTTTTAAACATGCATCCCAGATCATTGCCCAGCAAAATAGAAATAAGGCCCTCTATGCCTGGTAAGTAATTTTTAATCCGGACATGGTTTTCATACGCCCGGTTGTTAGCACATGATCACTATTGCAAACCTCAAAGACCTAAAAAATGGAAGATATAATTAAGAAATTTAAATTCAAAGCTGGTGTAACTGTAGTAAACGCGCCACCGGATTTAAAAACAGCATTTATAGATCTCGGGTGTTTAACCACACTCGAAAAAAAATCAAAAAGTAAAGACACCCTTGTTTTCGTAAACAACAACACAGAATATACTGACTTTTTAAGTAAACAATTAGACAGGGTTGAGCCCGACAGTATTTTATGGTTTGCATATCCAAAAGGCAGCTCCGGTATCAAGACAGATATCAATAGAGACAAATTACGGATAACAGCGGAAGAATTTGGCATCACTACCGTAACAGCAATTTCAATTAACGATACCTGGAGTGCGTTGCGTTTCAGGCCAATTGATAAAGTTGGAAAATGAAGATTATGAGTGTTGTCTTAATATAAGTATTTTTTTATAAAACTGTCTGAACTACTGATAAATAATAATTTTTTTCTTCTAAATGTGACTTTTTTCAAATATCATACACTAATCAGTATAGAAAATAAATTTCAAATTTTTAGTGGATAAAAAAGAAACATTTATTACAGCTATAAAAAATAATGAAGGCCTGATATTTAAAATAGCATCTATGTATACGAATACTATAGAAGACAGGAATGACCTGGTTCAGGAAATCATTTATCAACTCTGGAAATCATTCGATTCATTCAATCAAAAATCCGGTTTAAATACCTGGATGTACAGAGTTGCCATGAACACAGCTATTTATCATCTTAAAATTGCTAAAAGAAAAGTTTCAACTGTTCCGCTGGATGGAAATTTTTTAGATTTTCATGAATCGGATAATAGCATGCTTGAAGAAAAATGGCAGGCATTCAGGCAACATGTAAACGATCTTAACCTGCTTGACAAAGGCATTGTAATGCTTTATCTGGAGAACAAAAGTTACACTGAAATTGCGGAAATCATTGGCATCTCTGTAAGTAATGTTGGAACAAAAATATCAAGGATCAAAGAAAAATTAAAGAAACAAATTCTTAAACAATTATAGTATGGAATTAGATGATTTGAAAAACACCTGGAGAGATGTAAACAACCAGGTAGAAAAACAACACTTAAACACTGAAATGATTGACCGGATGACGCGGACAAAATATTATTCAAGCCTGAAAAAAATAGCCTTCCCTGAAATTACAGGCGTACTTGTTTGTTTCATTGGCGCCATCTTCACCGGACTTAATTTCAGCAAATTAGATACAACTTTTTTGAAAGGGACAGGAATATTATCAGTATTGCTTTTATTGATACTCCCGGCAATTAGCCTGGTAAGCCTTTGGCAGTTCCACATAATAGGAGATGTAAACCAACCTTATGCAGCAACACTCAAAAAATTTGCAGTGCAGAAAATACGGTTTAATAAATTGCAACGGGTGAATATTACTTTAAGCTACTTACTGTTGGTAACTATAATTATTTTGTTATCAAAATTTTTTGGTGGGAAAGATATTACTGAAAGTAAATATTTTTGGACTTTCTCCTTTTCTTTCGGTTATATTTTCTTGTTATTTTATTCAAAACGGGTATCGAAGCACTACAAAAGAACACTGCGACAAACAGAAAAATTATTAGAAGAACTGGAACCTGAATGATCAGTGCACATATCAGGATAGCTTCTTAATCTTAAAGAGCGCAAACGATTCAAGCTTTAACCTTCAGCAGGAATATCCTTTTTTATTGAAGTGGAACAGTATAAATAGATGACAAATAAGTGCAGTCACAACCATTCGTCAGGGAACGAAAAAATTAAGGTTGAGCAACATCATAACCTACTTAGAAATAACTACATTTAACCTGTATTTGGCTCCTTTACGCTTTGACGTAATGCTTATTCTCTAATCTATAAATCAAATCTCTTGCTATGCGAAACGTATCCTGTTTAACCATCTTTCTTTTTTTTCTTAACTCCACGCTTTTTGCCCAGCAAACGGTCACCGGTAAGGTTTCGGCTGCTGATTCGGCCCTTGCCGGTGTTTCGGTTCAGGTAAAAGGCAGTAGCCTGGCCACCCAGACTGCCAGAGATGGAAGCTTTCGAATCAATGTTCCGGCAAACGCAGTACTGTTGTTTAGTTATGTAGGTTTAACCACCCGGGAGATTTCTATAGGCAACCAGACTAATATTGACGTGGAAATGCAATCCCTGGGACAAGGTTTGCAGGATGTTGTGGTAGTAGGTTATGGTACCCAGAAAAAGACCAGTCTCACCGGTTCTATCGCTACCATTTCCGCAGACGCTTATAAAGATCAACCTGTGGTGAGCGTTAGTGCCGCGTTACAGGGCAGGGCCTCCGGTGTTGCAGTCAACAGCGCGTCGGGAGCGCCGGGCGGAGTAGTTAAGATCAGGATCAGGGGCACCAATTCCATCAATTCCAGCAACGATCCCTTATTTGTAGTGGATGGCGTTGCACTGGGAAGTACCAGTTTCCAGGACATCAATGTGAATGATATCGAATCCATGGAAGTATTAAAAGATGCTTCCGCCACTGCCATCTACGGTTCCAGGGGCGCCAACGGAGTGATACTGATTACCACCAAAAGCGGTAAAGCAGGAAAAATGTCCATCGACTTCAATACATTCCTCAGCTCCAACAAAATAAAAAAGTACGACCTTCTCGGGCCTGCCGCCTATGCGGAACAGGCCAATCACATTTCAGGAACCACGGTGATCACCAATCCGGGTACAGGCACCGATTGGCAGGACCAGCTATTCCGTAACGGCATCACACAGAATTACCAGCTTTCTGTTGCAGGCGGTACGGAGAAATCACGCTATTATGTTTCCGGGTACTATGTTAATCAATCCGGTATCGTGACCAATACGAGCCAGCAAAAAATAGCACTCCGTTCCAATATAGACAGTAAAATAACCAGCCGGGTGAGCATCGGACTGAACCTCTTTCTTACCAACATCCAATCACTTAATAATGGCGACCTTGGAAGCAAAGCCAACCCGGTTATTTCTTCCCTTTCTTGGGCACCCACCGAGCCGGTGTATGACGATCCCGCAACAGGGGCTTATAACCGGTATGCAGTCTCTCCTATCGGACCTAATCCTTATATGATAGCAAAGGAATCTAATTATAACGGGAAGTCGAACACAGTGGTTGCCAACGCGAAACTCAAATATGACATTACCGATTGGCTGAGCTTCAGCACCAATTTCGGAGCGGATGCGAATTTTTACAGAAGCGCTTACCTTAACAACGAGTGGATCAACCAAACCAATATCTCTTCAGGTCAGGGTTATAGTGATAACTACACACTTCAGAACAGTAATATCCTAACTTTCCATAAGATTTTCAACGATGTGCACAACCTGACAGTAACCGGTGTGTACGAACAGACCTCCAATAAATACAGCGGCTTTAATGCCGATGGCGGCGGGCTTACTTCTACCGCATATAGTTATTATGCGCTGCAGCTTAATTCCACGCAAGGCATCCGTTCCGATTATTCAAATTGGGCATTGCAGT
>CAXSIE010000361.1:4982-5886 GCA_964237295.1 uncultured Flavihumibacter sp.
ACCTATTCCCTGAAGGATAAATATTTATTAACGGCAACCTACCGGGCAGACGGATCATCCAAATTTCAAAGCACTAAAAACAAATGGGGATATTTTCCATCCCTTGCAGCGGGCTGGAGATTGTCTGAAGAAGATTTTATCAAGAGTATGAATGTGTTTTCCAATCTTAAACTCCGTGGAAGCTGGGGCGTTACCGGTAACCAGGCAATTGCTCCTTACAGTACGCTCGGGTTATTATCAGGTCAGCAATATTCTTTCGGAACCACCACTTCTTACCAGGGTTTTACCTTGGGTAATCCGCCTAATCCGGATCTCAAATGGGAAACAACCAAACAGTGGGATATTGGTGTTGACGCAGGACTTATAGCAGGAAGGTTAAATATTACTGTTGATTATTTTTCGAAAAACACGGAGGATTTATTGTTGCAGAAAACCATTCCCGATTATGACGGCGGAGGGTCTAAATGGCAAAATCTTGGATCGGTAACAAATAAAGGATTTGAATTTTCCATTAACGCCGTGCCTGTGAAATCAAATAGTTTCAGCTGGAATACCACCCTGAATCTTACATCGTATAAAAGCAGGGTGGAAAGCCTGGGAGGACAGGACATTATATATGTTGGTTACCCCGGATCCGGCCTGATCAATACTTCCATCCAGGTAGTAAAACCAGGCAACCCGCTGGGCGCTTTCTACCTGATTCCATGGCAGGGAGTGTACACCCAGGATGACCCCACGCTGGGTTTCAAAGCAGGTGATAACAAGTACCGGGATGTTGATGGAAACCACTCGATTGGTTACGAGGACCGTGTCATTTCCGGAAGCGCGATGCCGAAGTTCCAGTTTGGTTTTAACAACGATCTTACTTACAAGAACTTTTCACTCAACCTTTTTATCCAGGGTT
>CAXSIE010000362.1:0-763 GCA_964237295.1 uncultured Flavihumibacter sp.
TGTGGGGTATGAGGTAATGATGAAATCCATACCTCATACGTCATACCCCATACCTTTCACTCTTCATGCTTCCTTCCGACCATTCTAAAATATAAGAAATGTATTCGCTCCAGGGCATCTTACTGATGTCTTCCTTATTTAATTGATTTTGTTTGATTATTATAATCAAATAAGTGTTGAATTCATTAAAATCAAGCCAGATTTTGTTGGCACTATCTAATTTTTGAGAAGGGTTTATTTTCTTCAACCAGTTCCTCACTTCCCTGATAGCACTTTCAGGATTTGAATCATGAAAGGCAATATCGTTTCCCGAGATATCGGAAAGCGCCTTGTGATACCTGTATTTCCCTTCATCAAGAATCAATGATTTTTTATCTGAATGATCACCGCCTTTATATCTTTTACAACCAAAATCAAGACCTAATTCAAAAGGCATATTAAAACGGGATAGTTCTCCCTTTGAAGTGGGGCGCATCCTGGAGAGGTCGTGGATGCTGTATTTAGCGTTTTCAATTAATTTTTCAATCCTTCTTAACCTTGTTTCTCCTGAATCTTCTGTTTCCGAGATGGTAGGATTAAGTCCGCAACGGATAATAGTAAAAAGTATTGGCTTTAAAAGTAATTTGTACTTTTCATCAAAAGGACAATTAATAAACACATTCTTTTCAAATGACATTCATGGAATTCTAGTAATGGAATATTTTATCCACGGTTCCATCGGTTTTATGAACAATTATTGCCTTGGCATAACCTGATTTGCCAT
>CAXSIE010000362.1:773-5875 GCA_964237295.1 uncultured Flavihumibacter sp.
CTTTGCTTCTACTATAGCTTCTTCCTTGGAGGGATAAATAAAACTGGCCCTTTGATTACCTTCTTTTACCAGCTTCCAGTTTCCATTACTGATAATTACATGAGCATTATCTTTATTTCTTGTAGCACCTGCTTCCCTGAACCGGGTAGCTATTTCTGCTTTATTAATATTCATATTCAATTACTAGTGGTTTAACTGGCTGTCAGCTATCAGCCGATGAAATCTTACAGGCTTCTTCTGTAATAATAATCTAAGAATCGCAAATTACAAAACTATTAAACATACAAAACACACAATCACCGGATAATTAACGCGTTCAAAACATTAGAGCTGTTACCATCAATTTTAAGCTGGTAGCTGATAGCTATTCCTCTACCACCTTCTCTGTTACCACAACCAGGTCCTGAATCTCCACCTGCATAGGCAATAGTCCGATTTTTACCACTGCCCGTTTTCCTCTTATTTCCAGCACCTCACCTACCTGGTGGTTTTTTTTCATTTTTACTTTGTCGCCTACGTTTATGTCGCCGCCAACTTCACTGTACTTCGAATCTACTTTTTTTTGTAATTTATTTACAATTTTATTCTCGTCTTTTTTAAACAGCAGGCTTTGAATCTCACTGATCGCCTTGTTTTTATCTTCCGTATTTTTCCAGGTTACCAGCATCTGCTTCAATTTCCGGTCCATATCTTTGAGGTAAGTGATCCTGTCTTCCGTAATTTTATTTTGTTGCTTCAATAGTTCCACCTGTTGCTCGTGCCGTTCCTTGTTGATCAGCGCAGTCATTTCCTTTTTTAACTTTTCATTTTCCTTCATTAACAGACCCAAAGATTTTTTTTCAGACTCAATAGCTTGAAGATCCTGCTCCGTGCGGTTAAGTAATTTATCCAGGCTGAAATGGTCTTCATCAACGAGTGCGCGCGCTTTTTCGATAAGCGATTTCTCAAGGCCGATACGCTCGGCAATGGAAAAGGTATAAGAGCTTCCGGGCTTTCCTACAATTAATCTATACAGGGGAAGCAGGTTTTTTTCATCAAAAGCCATGGCGCCATTAATAATTCCTGCAACTTTATTGGCCATTACCTTCAGGTTGAGGTAATGAGTGGTAACAATTCCATAAGAATGTTTACGGGCGAGTTCTTCCATAATCACTTCTGCAAATGCGCCGCCCAGGTTGGGATCGCTGCCGCTGCCCAGTTCATCTATAAAGAACAGGCTTTTGCCATTGGCATGTTCCATAAAGTACTTCATGTTCTTCAGGTGGGAGCTGTAAGTGCTCAGTTCAAACTCCAGACTTTGCGTGTCGCCGATATGGATCATCAATTGTTTAAAAATACCCAGTTGGGAAGAAGGATGAACAGGCACCAGTAATCCGCTTTGCACCATCATTTGAATGAGTCCTACCGTTTTTAAGGTTACCGTTTTGCCACCGGCGTTAGGACCACTGATCACCAGTATCCGGCTTTTTTCATCAAGGGTAACAGATACGGGAATGATGGGTTTACCTGATTTTTTATTATACAGGTAAAGTAATGGGTGGTAAGCATTTACCAGGTGTACATGAGCTTTGTCAACCACTTCCGGGTATTCCGCATTCATATCAATGGCGAGTTTTGCCTTGGCGCGGATGAAATCATATTCACCGGAAATGTTATGATAATCCATCAACAGCGGCGCATACACGGAAAGTTTGGAAGTCAGTTCACGCAGGATGCGGTACACTTCACGGCTTTCCTCGTTCTCCAAGGCAAATACTTCATTATTGAGATCGGTAGTTTCTTCAGGTTCTATAAAAGATGTTTTGCGGGTATCGCTTTCGCTGTGAAGGATCCCCTTAACCATTCGTTTCTGCTCGGCAAATACTGCCACTACTCTTCTGCCGTTTATGAAAGACTCTTCAATATCGGCCAGGTAGCCTAATTTATTAAGTTTTTGAATGATACGGTCGAACGTGCGGCGCAATTCATTTCTTTTCCTGTACAGGCTCATGCGGATGTTTCGCAGGTCTTCAGATGCGTTGTCCAGCACGCTGCCAAATTCATCCAACACATCATTCAGCATTTGAAGGATTACTTTTTCGTAGTAAGTGCTGTCAATAATCTTCGAAATGCCTTCATTGGCTATTTTTCTTTCAGGATCGAACCAGCGGAAGATATTTTGAATAATTTCCGTTAATTTTCTTATTAACACAAATTGCTCACCGCCGAGCACTGCGCCGGGAATACCTAACAGCTTAAGGTCTTTTGCCATGTTGAAAACAAGGTCGTTGGGGAAATAAACGCCATGCTGCAGCAATTGCCGGTATTCATGGCTCTGCCTTAATTCGGTTCCGATAAAATCTTTATGGGTATGTATCCTGAGGTTTGCCGCTTTTGATTTGGCATAATCACTTTTACAATGCTCTTCCAGTAACACTTTCACCTTATCAAATTCCAATTGAACAACTGCCGATTCCGGAAATACTTTCACTTAATCAAATTTTGAAATGCGAATTTCGGGTTTTTGGGCCACAAAGACGCGAAGGCACGAAGGGACACAAAGATTTTTTTTAGGCTTGTAAGAAGAAGCAGAAAATATTTGTTTGTGCTCCTTTGTAGCTTCGTGTGTTTGCGACAAGAGAATTCTGTTAACGTTAACGATGTCTTAAATAAGGCCGGGGTTATAGGTGTAAATCCTTACTCGTTAGGGATTCGCCTTAACTTACACATTGTAACATTCAACAATGAAATTTTTAAAAGCATATAGTATCATAATAACGCTTGTTTATGTAAGCACTTCCTGCGTTCATAAGGAAAACAACAATAAAATGGCGAATTTTATAAGTTCCAATGATGTGTTAACAGATACGGCAACCCTTGGCACAGGATGTTTCTGGTGTACCGAAGCGATATTTCAACAATTAAAAGGCGTTCTGAAAGTAACGTCGGGTTATAGTGGCGGACATGTTGAGCATCCAACCTACGATGAAGTTTGTGAAAAAAATACCGGTCATGCTGAAGTGGTGCAGGTTATTTATGATCCTTCACTTATCAGTTATGATGAATTGCTGGAAGTTTTCTGGCAAACACATGATCCTACCACACTAAACAGGCAGGGTAATGATGTGGGTCCGCAATACCGGAGCGTAATTTTTTATCATAACGGGGAACAAAAAGAAAAAGCTGAAAACTATAAGGATGAGCTGGATAAAAGCGGTTCATGGGATAAAAAGATCGTTACCGCGGTGGAGCCCTATAAAAATTTTTATGCAGCAGAAAATTACCACCAGAATTATTTTAAGAATAATGGTTCCCAGCCTTATTGTTACTACGTGATACGTCCTAAATTAGAAAACTTTGAAAAGGTATTTAAAGATAAGGTTAAGGTTGATTAGGTAGCTGCCTGTTTTTTAGGAGCCGAAAGATTTCATACTTTCGAACCATGACAAAATTATTCATGGCTTTTTTCATTATAACCACTTTAAAGGTTAACGCGCAACCGAAAACCTACTCAGTCTCCAATGCGCATTCTCATAATGATTACGAGCAGCCAATTCCGTTTTGGGAAGCATATAACGCAGGCTTCGGAAGTATTGAAGCTGATATTTTTTTAGTGAATGATGAATTACTGGTTGCTCATACCCCCGCGGAATTACTGACAAAAAAAAGACGGCTTGATACTTTATACCTTGTTCATATCAGGGATAACATCAGGAAAAACCACGGCCATCCGTATGCAAATAGTTCAAAGAAACTGCAGATACTGATTGATATCAAAACAGCTCCTGTTCCTACCCTGAATAAATTTATTGAAACGGTTAAAAGATACCCGGAACTTACTCATACACCCTTATTGCAATTTGTTATTTCAGGCGGCAG
Source organism: uncultured Flavihumibacter sp. (assembly GCA_964237295.1). Taxonomy (GTDB): domain Bacteria; phylum Bacteroidota; class Bacteroidia; order Chitinophagales; family Chitinophagaceae; genus JADCRZ01. Next base: position 4,632 of record CAXSIE010000362.1, read on the forward strand.
GCCAAACCCGGATTCTTTTCCCTCCTATCCTTCTTTTATCTGGTTTGATGGAGAGCTTGATAAAACTTACAGCAGGCAGGCACTGACAAAAATCGTGATGATGAGTGATTACCTTAAACGTTATACTTTATGGAATGGGAAAGAAAACTTACCGGATGCCGATGCCGTGAAATTAAAAGCAGCCGTTGATAAATCGCACGGGTTAAAGAAGCCGGTACGCTTTTGGGATGCACCGGATACTATTGATGCGTGGAATGTATTGATGAAGTTTAAGGTAGATTTTATCAATACCGATAAAATTCGTGAATTGTCGGATTTTCTGGTGAAGTTGCCTTGAGTTATTTAAATAATCACCCCCGTCGCTGCCTGAGTATCCTATAAAACGACCTGCTTTTAATTTCCTCTATCGTCAGTCCTGTCGTCAATGCTTCTTCTTCGGTGATAGCGCCGCAATTGATCCCTCTTAAAAAGAAATTAAGCAGTCCCTGCCCGGTAGCGGCATCATCAAATATATCACCGGTGAGTGTTGAAATAGCGGCCCGCTCTACAAATGTTTTCAGGCGGAACACTGCATCATCGTAACTGCTTAAAAAGAAATTATAAGTTGCTGCATACCGCATAGGAAGCTGTGCGGGATTAAGGTCCCATCCCTGGTAAAAGCCATTTATCAATGAATGAGTAGTGTGATTAAAACCCTTTATCCAAGCCTGGTGTACCGATTCATGGTTTTCTACCACCTGTTCATAACTTAGGTTGTCACCACGGTGCGGTCCGATAGGAATTACATTGGTAGCGCCATCGGATAAGAAGATACCGGTTCCGCCCAGCGCCACCTTGGTTACATGATGGGCAAAATCACAAACAGGATGATCCATAGTCTGGTACCTGGCAGTGATGCCACAGGATGCCGTATAATCATAAGTTCCAAAGTGCGCTGCAATGCAGCGGCCTTCGCCGGCTTTTATTATCCGCATCAGCGGATTGCGGCCTTCATCGTCCATGATTATTTGTGTGGCTTCCACCATGGTTTCCATTTTTAAGATGCCGGGTTCCAGTTTATTTTCCTGTTCCAGAATTTCCAGCAACCTCACCATGGTGGTCATTTGTTCGGGGATGGTTACTTTCGGTAACATCACCACGAAGTTATCCGGCAGTGCGCCATTTGTTTTCTCCAGTAATGTTGTAATGAAAAGGTCCATTGTGCGCACACCGCGGTTTACCATGTCCTCTGTGAATGGTTTGAT
>CAXSIE010000363.1:0-2666 GCA_964237295.1 uncultured Flavihumibacter sp.
TTCATAACGATACAAGAATTGATAACTACTATTGGTTAAACGAAAAGGAAAATCCTAAAACGCTCGAATACCTGAACGCCGAGAATACATACCTGGAAACGATCATGTCAGGTACAAAGGAAATGCAACAACAGTTGTTCCTTGAAATGAAAGGAAGGATTAAAGAAAAAGATGAATCGGTACCTGTATATAAAAACGGGCATTTTTATTATACCCGTTCTGAAGAAGGGAAACAATATTACAAATACTGTCGTAAAAAACAACACCTTGAAGCCCAAGAAGAAATTCTGTTAGACGTAGATCAAATGGGTGACCAGCATCCCTATCTTTCTGTTAACGGATTTAATATAAGTCCGGACAATAACCTGCTTGCTTACGGAATAGATACGGTAGGAAGGCGTCAGTACATCATCCGGATTAAAAACCTTGCAACCGGTGAAACGCTTACCGATAGCATGTTTCCAACCAGCGGCAGTTCAGTATGGGCTAATGACAATCAAACATTGTTTTATGCTGAAAGCAATCCCGTTACATTGTTATCTGAAAAAATAAAAAAACATACACTTGGCGCGGACTGCAGTACCGATACAATTGTTTACGAAGAAACCGACAAGTCCAATTATATCGGCATTCATAAAACAAGATCGGGAAAGTACATCCTGATCATTTCATCAGCAACTCAATCATCTGAGATCAGGATTCTTGATGCAGACAAGCCGGATGATGCATTCCTTGTATTTCAACCGCGGGTAAAAGATATGTTGTACAGTGTGGAACATTCCGGTGATTCGTTCCTGGTGTTAACCAACTGGGATGCGATAAATTTCAGGTTGATGGAAACCACCCTGAACAATACATCACGCGAACACTGGAAAGAAAAAATAGCGCACCGTGCCGATGTATTATTACAGGGTGCCGAACCATTTAAAGAGTACCTGGTTATTACGGAACGCAGCAAGGGATTGTTGAATATCCGGATCAATACTGTAAGTAACGGCACGGAGCACTATCTTGAATTTGAAGAACCGGCCTATGCTGCTTTTGCCGGGGCCAACCTCGAATACGACACCGTAAACCTTCGTTATCATTATACTTCTTTAAGCACCCCTGCATCAACATATGATTACAATATGGAAACCAAGGAAAAAACCTTGCTAAAACAACAGGAAGTAGTGGGTGGCTATACGGTAAAGGATTTTATAACGGAAAGATTGTTTGCCACAGCAGTGGATGGAACAAAGATCCCTGTTTCAATTGTTTATAAAGCGGGATTTAAGAAAGATGGTAACGCGCCGTTATTGCTTTATGCATACGGCTCTTACGGGCACAGTATTGATGCTTCTTTTTCATCTGCAAGGTTGAGTTTATTAAACCGTGGATTTGCATTTGCAATAGCTCATATTCGCGGAGGCCAGGAGATGGGTCGTTCCTGGTATGAGGATGGAAAATTAATGAAGAAGAAAAATACTTTTACAGATTTTATAGCCTGTGCAGAATATTTAATTAAAGAGCAATATACTTCGCGTCAGCACCTTTATGCTATGGGTGGAAGCGCCGGTGGTTTGTTAATCGGAGCGGTTGCCACTATGCGTCCCGAGCTATGGCATGGCGTTATTGCTGCTGTTCCATTTGTAGATGTGGTAACCACCATGCTTGATGAAAGCATCCCGTTAACCACCAATGAATTTGATGAGTGGGGTAATCCTAAAACTAGAGAGGCTTATGATTATATGAAATCGTATTCACCTTATGACAACATTATTTCCGATTACCCCAACATGCTTGTAACTACAGGTTTACATGACAGCCAGGTGCAATACTTTGAGCCCGCCAAATGGGTTGCAGCAATAAGAGCCAAAAAAGCCAATGATAACATCCTGCTTTTTCATATCAACATGGAAGCCGGTCATGGCGGAGCTTCGGGCAGGTTTGATTACCTGAAAGAAGTGGCCAGGGAGTATGCTTTCCTGTTTGCGCTGGAGGGCCGGTTAAACCTGGAAACCTGAAGGCTAAAATTGTAAACTGCAAAACCGCCACTTCAATTTTGAATTCCGTACATTTACGGCTTTAAAAAATCAATTTTCTAAGTGATCAAAAACTTTAAGAATCTAAAATTAAGGGTTGTATGATTTCAGTGAATAATGTTACACTATCTTTCGGAAAACGGGTGTTGTTTGATGAAGTGAATCTTTCTTTTAACAAAGGAAACTGCTATGGGGTGATTGGTGCGAACGGCGCCGGTAAATCTACCTTTCTTAAAATTCTATCAGGGGAAATTGAGCCTAACAAAGGTTCTGTGGATATTACCCCGGGCGAACGCATGGCGGTGTTAAGCCAGAACCACTTTGCATTTGATGAATTTTCCGTGTTACATACGGTGATGATGGGCCATAAAAAGATGTGGGAAGTAAGTAAGGAACGGGATTCCATTTACGCCCTGGCAGACTTTACAGAAGAAGACGGCATGCGTGCCGGTGAACTGGAGGCTGAATTTGGTGAGATGGGAGGATATACTGCCGAAAGCGACGCGGCAACTTTGCTGAATGAACTGGGTGTAGCGGAAGAATTGCATCAAACCCCGCTAAAAGAACTTCATGGCCCGATGAAAGTGAGGGTGCTGCTGGCACAGGCACTGTTTGGCAGCCCCGACATACTGCTGCTGGATG
>CAXSIE010000363.1:2676-4057 GCA_964237295.1 uncultured Flavihumibacter sp.
CAATTAATTGGCTGGAAGGTTTTCTGGGTGATTTTGAAAATATTGTGATCGTGGTTTCGCATGACCGTCACTTCCTTGATTCTGTTTGCACGCATGTTGCCGATGTTGACCGTCATAAAATTAAAATCTATTCCGGTAATTATACTTTCTGGTATGAAAGCAGCCAGCTTGCCTCCCGCCAGATGACCGATAAAAACAAAAAGACGGAGGATAAAAGAAAAGACCTCCTCGACTTCATCGCACGCTTCAGTGCGAACGCTTCCAAATCCAAGCAGGCAACCGCCCGTAAAAAAGCATTGGAGAAACTGGTTATTGAAGACATACAACCTTCAAACCGCAAGTATCCCGGCATTATATTCAAACAGGAACGAGAAGTGGGTAACCAGGTATTGAACATTGAAAAGCTGCAAAAATCTATTGACGGCAGGTTTTTATTCAAAGATGTAAACTTCTCGATAAACAAAGGTGATAAGATCGCTTTCTTCTCCAGGGATCATTTCGCCCTGACCACATTTTTTGAAATCATTAATGGTGAATCAAAGGCCGACGGTGGTAAATATGAATGGGGCACTACCATTACAAAAGCATACCTGCCTAATGATAATACCCAGTTCTTCCAGGACCCATCCATTAACCTGATGGATTGGCTGCGGCAATATGTACCGTCAACAGTAACCGATGTAGACGAGCCCTTCCTTCGTGGTTTCCTGGGTAAGATGTTGTTCAGTGGTGATGAAACGTTCAAAAAAGTGGGCGTGTTGAGTGGCGGCGAAAAAGTAAGGTGCATGATAAGTCGCATGATGTTACAAAATCCTAACCTGGTGATCCTCGATGAGCCTACCAATCACCTTGATCTGGAAAGCATTCAATCTTTTAATGAAAGCATGGTCAATTTTAAGGGAGTGGTATTGCTTACTTCCCATGACCATACTTTTATGCACACCGTTGCCAACCGTATTATTGAGCTTACGCCTAAAGGAATCATTGACCGCCTGATGACCTTCGACGAATACCTTGCTAATGACCGCGTAAAGCAGATGAGAGAGGACATGTATTCTTAATTATATGAGAGTCGATATCTATCCGGAAGGCACCGTAACCGCATTAATTAATACAGGATTAGTTACTTCCCGAACAAGTGATGTGCTGAAGGAACGCCTGGAACAAAAAGAAGTCGTGCAACCTTCTTTTTTTGATAAGGAGACTTTCCTTATCCTCAGAGCTGTTTGTAACCGGTTGGTTCCTCAGTATAATCCCGAAAAGGCAGTTGATCTTGCCGGTTGTTTAGACACAACTTTAAGGGAAGGTAAAGGTAATGGATGGCGGTACGATACAATGCCGCCAGACTATGACGCTTATGTATCCGGGTTGAACGGAATAA
>CAXSIE010000363.1:4067-5859 GCA_964237295.1 uncultured Flavihumibacter sp.
AAGTTCATTGATGAAGCAGCGCAAGACCAGGTTTTAAGTTCTATACAAAATAACACCGCCGAAGGGAAAACCTGGGAGAGTATTCCTGCTTCTCTTTTTTTTGAAGAACTGCTTGCAGCACTGGTAGAATTATACTATTGTCATCCTTATGCTAAAGAAGAAATCGGTGAGGTGGCAATGGCAGATGCCAGGGGATGGCAAAGAATAGGGTTAAACGAATTGGAGGCTCATGAGCCTCTTGCATTAAAAAAATAAATGCAGGTTATAAATACCGACATGCTACCCACAGTTAAGTGTTAACTTAATCCAACCTGGCCTTCTGTAGATATACAAACACTTAACAAAGTTTGCAATTCCAATTCAATAGTTACCTTCATACTTAACTTAACATAAGTATGCATCTTCGTGACAGCTAAAAGCTGGTAAAAAAACTAATGGTAATAATTGTATGGCATCAGTAACACTTTGTCTGTTTTAGTATAAAAACGTTATACTTCTGTGATAATTTCTTTAAGAGATGTAAATACTTTTAAATGTGAATCAAAAATAACAAAGATGACAATATGATAGAAAGCCTTAAAATCTACTGGCAGGTATACCTGATGGAAGCTTCCGGAATAGCAGGCTTTGTTATCGTAGCTGGTCTTTTGACAATTTTTCTTGAGCATCCTGATTTACCCGTTATGAAAAGCCCATTAGGAAATTATGCAGTGGTCAGGAGGATTCCTTTAGGAATACTGATGTGTGGATATATGATTGTGGTTAATTTATTGATAGGCAAAAAATCAGGAGCTCATATTAATCCTTCCGTTACCTGGAGTTTTTTCAGGCTTGATAAAATCAATTTTACAAATGCGTTGTTGTATACAATAGCACAGTTTGCTGGCGCAACCGGTGGAATTCTGCTGTTAAAACATACCGTCGGCAAATGGTTATCCTATCCTTTGATAGACTATGGAAATACCGCACCCAAACCGCCTTATCATTCACTGACAGCTTTTATAGCAGAGTTTATCATTGCATTTATAATGATGCTTGCCGTATTACTGGCAGCAAGCTCCAGGAGATTTGAAAAATACGGAGGGCTTATTGCAGGAATATTACTGGCTTTATTTGTTATTATAGAATTGCCGTTTTCCGGTATGAGCCTTAACCCTGCACGTTCCTTTGCCGGGTCGTTAGCTGCGGATAAGTGGAAACATTTATGGATTTATTTTGTGGCGCCAACGCTGGCAATGCTAACTGCGGCAGAAGTGTTTCTTTACTGGAAAAAGAACCTGCCGCCCGATGAGAAAAACCATTATAATGATTACAGTCAAATTCCTAATTTTCCGATTGAATAAAAATTATTTATGAAACAATATCCGGAGTCTAAAGATTTTAAAGGTCAGAAATTACCTTACCCTGCAAAGCAATCGGAGATGGACCCCTTACCGCAAAGTGATTTGTCGGATTACAAAGCAGCGGGTAAGCTCTCAGGTAAAATTGCCATTATCACGGGTGGTGATTCCGGTATCGGCAGGGCAGTAGCAATAGGTTTTGCCATGGAAGGAGCAAGTGGTGCCATTGTTTACAATGTTAACGATGAAGATGCGGATGAAACGAAACGTTTGTGTGATGCATACAAAAGTAAATGCATGCTGATAAAAGCAGATGTTCGTTATGCGGAAGAATGTAAAATGGCTGTTGAAAAAACCATTGAAGCCTTTGGTGAATTAAACATTCTTGTAAATAATGCAGCTTATCAAATGGCGCAGAAAAAGTTTGAGGACATAACCGAAGAACAGTTACG
>CAXSIE010000364.1:0-504 GCA_964237295.1 uncultured Flavihumibacter sp.
AGCCGACGTGCATCCTCATCCAGAGGTTGTGCTTTTGCAATGCCACAATAATCGAAACCGAGCGATAGCGCAGTATTTTTTATGTAATGGGTATGTTTTTGAATACTCAATTGATAAGAATGAAATCAGGCGTTGAATCTTGTAAGTGTTTTTAACCACTGGGCATAAAGGAGAAAATGCAAAGAACACAGAGTGCTTACCCTGTGTTCTTTGTAGTTAAAAATTATACCTGAACCCCAGCCAATAATTACTTCGCCAGCACCGTTTTTGGTCTCTCAACCTGCTTTATCTGAGGAATTTCAGAAGACTCTCCTAAAGATTTCCTTCTGCCGAAATCAACCAGTATAGGCGCAGCTACAAAGATGGAAGAATAGGTACCTGTGATCACACCTATCAACATGGCGAACGCAAATCCTTTGGTTACTTCGCCACCCACCAGGAACAATATCAGCAGGGTAAGAAATACTGTTACAGACGTCATGATCGTACGGCTCAGGGTATCAT
>CAXSIE010000364.1:514-5857 GCA_964237295.1 uncultured Flavihumibacter sp.
CATGGTGTGACTGTATTCCCTTACGCGATCAAAAACAATTATGGTATCATTCATTGAGAAACCGATAACCGTAAGAATTGCAGCGATAAAATGCTGGTCAATTTCAAGGGGGAACGGTACAATATCCTTAAGGAAAGAAAATACCGCAATGGTTACCAGCACGTCGTGCAGCAGGGCAATAATGGTTCCCAGTGAATACCTCCAGTCGCGGAAACGAATGAGTATGTACAAAGAGATCACTAATATCGACCAGAAAGTAGCCCACTTGGCACCGGTTTTAAGGTCATCTGAAATTGTAGGATCTACCTTCTTGGATTGTTGTATATGAGCTTTTACAAACTGAGCTTCCGTTATGCCTTGTTGTAAAAAAGGTTTCAGGCCTTGAAATAATTTTTCCTGAACTTTTGCATCCACTTCTATGCCTGGTTGATTGATCAGGTAATCAGTGGTAATATCCAGATGCCTGGAATCACCAAAAGTTTTAATGGTTGGTGAGCTGCCATATACTTTACTTAGCGCATCCCTTACATTGTCTTCTTTCACAGGTGTGTCAAAAGCAACCACGTAATTACGTCCTCCCTGGAATTCAACACCATACCTGAAGCCATGAATAATAGCGCCTATTCCAAGTAATAAGACCACTACTGAAATTCCATAAGCTACTTTCCTGTATTCAATGAACTTGAAATTGGAGTGTTTAAAAATTTTCCTGGAAATAGGAGTAAAGTAATTGAAGTGCCGGTTTTTATTCGTCCAGAAATCAGTGATCAAACGGGATACAATAATTCCACATAACAATGATAAAAGAATACCGATAATCTGTGTGGTAGCGAAACCAAGTACGGGCCCCAGTCCGAAGTAAAACAAGATGAAAGCAGTTAATAAAGTAGTAACGTGCGCATCCAGGACCGGCGATAGGGAACGTTGGTAACCGTCTTTAACGGCCTGTGGATAAGATTTGCCCCGGGTAAGTTCCTCTTTGATTCTTTCGAAGATAATTACATTGGTATCAACGGCCATACCGATAGTTAAGACCAAACCAGCTATGCCGGCGGCGGTAAGTGTTGCATTGAAAGCCGTTAAAACGCCTACGGTAAAAAGTAAATTCAGAATCAAAGCTATATTAGCCACCCATCCTCCGGTATTATAATAGATCAGCATCAGTGAAAAAATCACTATAAAGGAAATAAAGAAGGCCATTGCGCCCCCTTTTACGGATGCCTGTCCAAGGGTTGGTCCTACGGTTTGTTCCTGTACAATTTTAGCAGGGGCATCCAGTTTACCTGATTTGAGGATGCTGGAAAGGTCCTGACCTTCCTGAACACTGAATCCTCCCGAAATTTGTGAGTTGCCCCCTTCTATTTTATCGTTTACATTAGGAGCGGAATAAACTATATCATCCAGTACGATAGCTATTGCCCTCCCAACATTATCGCCGGTCATCTTTGCCCAGGTTTTCTCGCCTTGTTTGTCCATGGTCATGTTCACGGTAACCTGGTTGGTAACCGGGTTAAAATCCTGGTTGGCGTCAATAATAGAAGACCCGCCCAGTTTGGCTTTTCCGGAACCTGGAAGCGTTTTAATGGCATACATCGGCAAGATGTCTCGGCTTTTTCCTTCTTTTGTTTTCTCAGGCATGCCATATAAAAATCTCACATCACCGGGCATATTGGTTTTAACAGCCGGATTCTCGAGATAGCTGTTAATAAGACTGGTATCCTGAATCCTTACAACGGCAAGCATCGGAGAGTACTCCGGTTTGCCATCTTTATTATCATCACGAGGCGGTATAAATTGAACCACACTTGTTAAAGGATGCTCATTTACAACGGCCGCAGGTGTTTTTGTATCGCCCTGAACTGTTTGTTTGCCTTTCAGGATATCTGACAGCGATTGCTGTGATTTTGCAGTATCAGACCCTTTGCCGGCTAAAGCATTAAGGCTGTCTTTCAGTTTAGTGCTGTCTACGGGTTTAGCGCCACCTAAAGCTACAACAAGTGCTTTTTCGGCACCTTCCAGTGATTTATCCAGTTCACTGATATTATATACTTCAAAAAACTGGAGGTTGGCGGTTGATTGCAAGAATTTCCGAACGCGTTCCGGGTCACTGGCTCCGGCAAGCTCAACAGTGATAATACCTTTGTTCTCATCAAGGTTTATATTAGGCTGCGCTACTCCAAACTGGTCGATGCGGTTCCTTATTACAGTGTAAGTTTGCTTCATGCCGGCTAAAGATTCATCTCTTATATACCTTACTACCTGATTATCGGAGGCATCAATTTTAAGTTTATTACGGGTGCTGTTGGCAAAAAGGGGAGCCAGGTTTACACCGGGATTTACGTCCTTAAAAGATTGGGAGAATAACGTGATAAAATCAGCATCGCTGGACAGCTTTCTGCGGTTTGCTTCATCAAGCGCCTTTTTCATGGAAGGGTCACCGGGGTTATTGGCTAATCCTTTTATTAATCCTGCCAGTTCAATATTAAGCGTTACGTTGATGCCTCCCTGCAGGTCAAGCCCTAGAAGCAGTTCATTTTCCTTGGCTTTCTGATAAGAACTGCCCCACCACGTGATGCTTTTATCTTTTGTACTGTCCAGTAACCTGTGGTATTTAGTTTTGAAAATCTGGTCTAGATTGTCCTGGTAAACTGCCTGGGAATCTTTGTCGGCGGGATATTTTTGACTGGCGGCAGGGAAATTGTTTTTTACAAACTGCATCGCTTTCTTTTCTACCTCTTTTTCATGGCTGTTTACAAACCAGGTAAAGGAAAGTAGATATAGCGAGTAAACGATTAATAAACCCACGAAAATAGTGACCAAGGCTCTCATTGGTATGCTTGTTTTGTTAAGTTTTTTTTCTTAGAGCGGCAAAGATAATGTATTACCCGGTAATTATATATCCTTTCTAAATTGGAAAACTGTCGTTAGGATATAAAAAATTTGTTAAACTGCCAGTCTTTATTCTTTAACGCCAGATGAGATCCCGGGCTTTTCCTGTGGTTAAAGAATATCAGGCAAGTGTGCTCCTTTTATTATCAATAATGTAATTTTATTTTATGAGAAACAGTTTTCCGGCCATCTGCATTGTATTATTTTTCTTATCCTGTAAAACAGCTAAAACAGTAACTGCAGCTGCTCCTATGGCCGCCATATTTAATATTGATACGCTAAAAAGAGATACGCTGCTACCATCACTTTCAGCAAACAAACCAGTTAAGCCAGTGAATGTTGTTAGAACGGATGTCTTTTTACAGGAGTTGCTGAAAACGAGACCGCAGTATTTTCAAAATATTCTTGACAACCGCGATTCCCTTAAAGTTCAGATTATTTATACCAGGATTGACAGGCAGCCGGATAACGCTCCTGTTTTTACTCCTTATTATTTTAACGTAAGCGATGAAAATTATTTTTACCCGGCCTCAACAGTAAAAATGCCTGTTGCCCTGATGGCTTTGCAACGGCTGAATGAGTTAAAAGTATTCGGACTTAACAGCTACTCATCTATGATCACCGAAAGCAATTATTTGAATCAGACGCCTGTTTTCAACGATCCTGCAACACCTGATGGCAGGCCTTCCATTGCCCAGTATATAAAAAAGATTTTTCTTGTTAGTGACAATGATGCTTTTAACAGGCTTTATGAATTTTTAGGACAACAGTATATCAACGAGCGATTACATAACATGGGCTATGAAAAGGCCAATATCCTTCACCGGTTAAATATATCATTAAGCGAAGATGAAAACAGGCACAGCAATGCAGTCAGCTTTTTCAGCGAAACAGGCAAATCCCTCTATACACAACCCATGCAGGTCAGTTCTATTGTTTATCCCCGCAGGAATGATTCTGTCGGCACTGGTTATTTTATGGAAAACAAGGTGGTAAACAATCCTATGTCTTTTTCCGCCAAGAACAGGATAGGCATGGAAGCCTTGACCGGAATTTTAAAAAGTGTTTTGTTCCCGGCTTCCGTTCCACAAAAACAACGCTTTAACTTAAGCGCAGAAGATTACCGGTTTGTTTATAAATATATGTCGCAGTTTCCGGGTGAAACACTTTATCCTTCTTATGATAGCATCAGTTACCACGACGCATATTTAAAATTCCTGCTGTATGGGTCGCGAAAAGACACCCTTCCTAAAAATATTCGGATATTTAACAAATCCGGTAACGCTTACGGGTTTTTAACTGACGTAGCTTACATTGTGGATTTTGAAAAGAATATCGAATTTATGCTCAGTGCCACTATTTATTGTAATAGTGATGGTATACTGAATGATGAAAAATATGATTATGACACGGTTGGATTTCCTTTTATGAAAGAACTGGGAATGTTGATATATGATTATGAATTAAAAAGGGAACGCATTCAAAAACCGGATCTTTCCTTATTTAAAATTAAGTACGATAAATAACTGTAAAATTATCAGTGTCCATGTTTGATGCCATGATAATTTTTACAAAGAATAAAAGCTTCATGAAATATCATAATGCATTTCTCTTAATACCTGTAAAAATCACTTTACTGCTTTGTTGCTGTTTCTTCTTTTCTTCCTGCCTTAAAAATAAGGATAGTACCGGCAATGGCCCGAAATCGCAGGTTGCCATTACAAATTTTGTTGTTAATGCTTCTATCAATGTGATCCTTGACAATACAGCACTATCAGCCGTTCCGCTTGGTTTTGGGGAAGGCGTTTCAACCGGTATGGGCGGGTATATTCCCCTGGGCTCAGGACTTCATAATTTGAAATTGAGTTCCAATAGCAATGTAATTACTGATAACACTATAAGTATTACATCAGGCATTAATTATTCCTTTTTTATTTATGATACTTTGCAGAACAATAGAGTCAAGACCTTATTGTTGACTGATGACCTTACCGCTATAGACACTGTAGCACGGGCCCGCTTTCTTCAGTTTATTCCGGGGGCAGACACTTTAACCCTTACCCTTAAAAAGGATACCACCTACACAATCACCGATACTTATCTTGGCAACAAAAAAACCGAGGTTAGCACAGTTGCTTTTTCATATGCGTTACGTCCGGGTAGTTACCAGGTAACATTGCAAAGAAAAGGGGTGGCTATCTTTCAGCAGGCAGGTTTTACCGCAACGGCTGGAAAATTATATTCTTTTATTGCTAAGGGCATTGTTGGCGGAACGGGTAATTATAAGGAAGTAGTAAGTGTGGTGCAGCATAATTGATAATTGCTTTAAGTCATCAGCTTCCAGCCTTTTACAATATTTAATAATCAGGAATTTAATAATGCCTCCTGGCTTTAATTACGTTTTCATTATATTGACGGAAGAATTAACTGATAGCTGAAAGCTTCCCAAAGACA
>CAXSIE010000365.1:0-5803 GCA_964237295.1 uncultured Flavihumibacter sp.
ATGCAGGCGGAATGATAACGCCGCTTTGCGGTAATGGTATGAGCATGGCGCTTCATGGAAGTAAAATAGCAGCAGAACTTATCATAAAGTTTTTATCTTCTGCAATTACAAGGCAACAACTTGAAGAGAATTACGTTGAACAATGGAACAGGTTATTCAAAAAACGGTTATTTTCAGGGCGTATTATACAAAGGTTATTTGGTAAAGAATGGATAACAAATGTATTTATCATCATGATGAAACCATTTCCTAAGTTTGTTTCCTATTTGATCCGGCAAACCCATGGAGATCCATTCTGATCTGTAATATGAAAACGATACTATTATTCATAACCTTATTGCTATGTACCATAATGCATGCGGTATCACAGAATTACCATGCTATTCATGGCTCATCTTATGCAGGAAGCCTTGGTGTAATGAATAATCCGGCTTCAATATTAAATACACCTTATATATGGGATGTAAACCTGTTTTCCTTTCAGGTGGCATCTTCTACAAATATTTTTTCCATTTTAAATTATTCTCTTTTATCTTCCCCCGCGGGATCGCAGTACAGGATTAATAAAGGAGCGTTTGAGCGCTATGCAAATGAGAATTATAATTTCCATTTATTAAATGCACGAATAACCTTAAATCGTAAGAACGCAATTGCTTTTGGGATAAACCTTCGTGGCTACATAGATATTAATACCAACAGGTATAATTTTTTGGATACCATAAAAAACCTACGGAACTTCCTTAAGGCTAATGAAAAAAATACCAGCCTGAGTGCTGATGTTAAGACGAGTAACTGGATAGAACTTTTTGCCACTTATAGCCATACTTTATGGGATGAAGAACAAAGGCGGTTAAATGCAGGTATAACTGTAAAAGCTACACGTGGAATTGCAGGTGCTATTGCAAACCTGGACAAAACGGCGTTTACAAGTACCATTCAAAACAATAAACCTTTTTACCTGGTAAAAGCCGGTAATATTAATTATGGCTATTCTTCCACCATTGACAAATGGGTAAAGGGCAGTTCAGGTTCCCAAAATATTAACAACCTGCTCGTTAGTTCACAGGGTGGTGTTTCAATAGATCTGGGAATGGAATACTTAATCAAACCACAGGTGGTTACTAATTTTTATGATGAAGACAGCTATTATGATTACGATTGGAAGATAGGAATATCGTTGCTGGATTTGGGTGTTAATAAATATAAATACAGCACACAAAGCAGGATAGCCGAAAATTTCAAGGCGGATATTTCTGATACTTCACTGCAAAGGAAATTCAACCGTATAAAATCAATACAATCCTTTAACGATAGTCTCTCTACTGTTTTTACAGGCATCCGGCCTTTGGAAGGGTATTTTACTATTATTAACCCTGCAAGGCTGGTGATAAATGTTGACAGGTATTTATTTGATGATTTTTACCTCAACGGAGAAGTATCGGCAAACCTCTCTTCATTAGCCGGAACAGATAAATTATACAGTTCGGAAATAAGTCTTTTAACCGTTACACCCAGATGGGAAACAAAAAAATATGGTTTGTATCTTCCCATTCAATTAAACACCGAACATCAGTTTTGGGTAGGAGGGGCGTTTAAGGCAGGTCCGTTGCTTTTTGGCCTCCATAACCTTGCCTATATTTTTTCTAAAAAGAAAGTGCAAACCGGAGGTGGTTACCTGGCAATGGTGCTAAGGCCTGGCAACAAAACAAAAGCCCATCGCGATAAAAGGAATGATTGTCCTAAATAATTCAGAGGCTACAACCTATTGGAATAGTTCAAACTTTTTTGCATCTTTACCTCCTTTCAAAAACAACCTGTTGCTTTTATCCTGTTCTGACTTATAACGCTATTTAAGTGAATGATATTAAAGAAGATTTTACCTTTTGTTATAATAATAATACTGCCGGTAGTATTTGCCCTGGCACTTCCGTTTTTTTTAAATTGCAGGTATTCACAGATCCGCAGCAGTGGGCTTCTATACTGGCAATGATCCTGTTGCCATTCCTGGAAGGTTCTTTGCTGGTTGCTACTGCATCACTTAATAAAATTTCCAGCCCTTCTTATCGCATTTTCATGCCGTGGGTGCCCATCCTGTTTTTTTTCTTGATAACCTTTCTTTTCCACCTGGAAGATTGTGCATGCTGGATCATAGGATTACCCCTGTACCTGCTTTTATCAAGTTCAGGCGGGCTGGCCGCAGGATATTTTAGGCTAAAAAAAACAGGTCAATCCGGCATTTCAGGTGCATAGGAGATATTTTTCGCCCTGGCACGTTTTTTCCAATATGTTGTATTAATCATTTAATAAATTACAGGATGGCAACAATTCCTAAAAAAACGCTGGTATTAGGCGCATCACCTAATTCCAACCGGTATAGTTACCTGGCTATTCAACGTCTGAGAAATTTCAAACATCCTGTTGTTGGCATTGGAAGACGAACGGGAAAAGTGGCGGATATTGAAATCAATACAGGCCTTCCAGGTATTGAAGATGTAGACACAGTAACCTTATATATGAATGCTTCGAATCAGAAACAGTACTATGATTATATTTTGTCTTTACACCCGAAGCGAATAATTTTTAATCCGGGCGCGGAAAACGATGAGCTGGAACAGTTAGCGCTTACAAAGGGAATTCATACTCAGGAAGCATGCACATTGGTTTTATTAAGCACCGGACAATATTAATAATGCCATTCTTTTGCCGCAAATAAGTAATGGCTTTAATAGCTTGACGGAAAGGTTAATAAAACAATAATGTACTTAGTTCTCCGGATAATGCGTTTTTTCCGTAAATTGGGAAAACCCGTTATTTATGTTATGGAGAAAATTCAATGGCGATCCAATTGACCTTCCTATTGCAGAAGCGGTTGAAGCGGCCATCAAAAGAGAAACCGGTAAGGGTTTCAAACTAAAAGTATGCATCGGCACCGATTCCCAGGTAAAGGGTGCGGAAACAGAATTTGCAACTGTAATTGTTTTTTTACGAGAGGGTCATGGCGGCTTCATGTTTATCCACAATGAAAAAACACGCGTTCAATTTAGTATTAAAGAGCGGATGCTTTTAGAAGTAGCCAAGAGCATCGAGATTGCTTATGAATTGTGCGACCTGTTTACCGTTTATGATGTTGATATGGAAGTTCATGCAGACATCAACACCAACCCGCAATTTAAAAGTAATGCTGCACTTAAGGAAGCCATGGGATATATCCTGGGGATGGGTTTTGCTTTTAAGGCAAAACCGGAAGCCTTCGCCAGCAGCAGTTGTGCAAATAAGGCAGTGAATTAAGTTGAGGCAATCCAGGAAATTGCTTCACACCTGGCTCTCGAATTCTTTATTGGATTCTTCTATAAATTGAAGCATTTTATCCCGGCCAAGCTTTTTTACGGCGCTGGTTACAAAATGCTGAGGCAGAAATTGCCAGGTTTCGCGCATCTTGTTCAGGAAAGCTTTAACGTTCCTGCTCACAACCAACTGCGTTTCTTTATCGGCTTTTGTAAATGCCAGGCTAAAGGGGATCTGCCATTTTCCCAGTTGATTTACAAACTCAATATCAATTGCCTGGGGTGAATGCCTCCCGTCTATCAACACAAACACGTTTACGAGATTCTCCCGTTTACGTAAATAATCTTCAATCATTTTTTCCCATTTTTTTCGCTGAGATATGGAAACCTTTGCAAAGCCATAACCGGGAAGATCTGCTAAATACCATTTTGTAACCGGATCTCCGGTTTTAATAATGCTCTCTACTTCAAAATGATTAATCAGCTTGGTTTTGCCAGGTGAGTTTGAAGTTTTAGCCAGCTTCTGGTTGTTGCAAATAATATTTATCAGCGATGATTTGCCAACATTGCTTCTTCCTATAAATGCATATTCCGCACGATCAGGTGGCGGGCAAAGAGTATATTCAGGACTGCTTACTAAATATATTGCTGATTTTATAATCATACAGTAGAGCCTTGTTAAAGCAAGGCTATGCGTAAAGATACGATTTGCAGACGCATGACTTGAACCTGCTGCTGTAGTATTAAAATTCATTGACGTATCGCTGACAGCTGTAATACAGACACCAGCTCATATAATACCAAACTTTCCATGCCCTCCAACTTTAACCTTAAACTGTAAACTATGAACCAATTCCTGCTTAGCTTTGCAACCGCATGGAAAATCAATTACCTCACGATACTATTGTTCCTTTTAAAGATTCAGGCCTTACCAAGAAACAGCAGGTAGCCAGTATGTTTGACAGCATAGCTTTCCGATACGATTTTATGAACCGGTTTTTAAGTGGTGGAATTGATGTGTACTGGAGGAAACGGGCCATCCGGGAATTATCAGAAGTTCACCCCAAAACAGTGCTTGATGTTGCTACCGGTACAGCAGATGTAGCCATCATGGCTTATAAATATCTGAAACCCGTAAAAATTACGGGTATTGACCTGTCTGAAGGTATGTTGAAATTAGGCCGGCAAAAAGTTTCTCAACTGAAACTGGATGCTCATATTGAATTGTTGCAGGGTGATAGTGAAACTATAAAGTTTCCTGATAACACTTTTGATGCTATAACAGTAGCCTTCGGGGTTCGTAATTATGAAAATCTTAATAAAGGACTTAAAGAAATGTACCGCGTGTTAAAGCCAGGTGGGAAATTAGTTGTACTGGAATTTTCAAAACCGGGGAAGGGATTACAAGGTTTGTATAAGTTTTATATGAGGACTATAGCTCCCGTTATCGGTAAGATTGTATCAAGTAACAGGGCAGCATATGAATACCTTAATGATTCGGTTCAGGCATTTCCCGAAGGAAAACGGTTTTTAGACATTTTAAGCAATAGCGGTTGGAAAAACACTTACTTAAAACCCTTGACTTTTGGAATATGCACTATCTATTGCGGTATTAAATAATTATATATTAGTCGCTGTTATATTTGTGTGCTTCTAAAATATATTGTTCCACTTTATTACGGTCAAAGCCTATTATTTCAATTGCCCTCCTTATTTGTTCTGCAGTTGCGCCGGTTTTTTCCTGTAACGATTGTGCTTTGATATTTTCCCGGATGGAACCACGGTGTTTTTTTGATCTGGTTATCAATTCTTTATCCCTCTTCATTGTGTTGTTTTAGCTATTAATATAAAAACCATGCCCGGCATAAGCCGAACATAGATCTGCTATCAGGATGATTTTTTGAGCCCTCCGTTGTTATGGATAACACTTACAATGCTTTAATTTTATTACTAAATTGTTTTTAATAGGTAGTTATTGCAAACTAACAAACAGCTTTATGATTTCCTTTATAATCTTACTAGGTCAAAAGCAATATCTTGCAGGCTGTCTTCGTTTAAGCAGCAGCTAATAATCATTTTTCACTTAATTTATTTTATTTGCGGCTTTTTACTATTACTCCATTTTCTACCACTTAAATAATTTAATGCTTTTGAATATTAGCTATTTAGAAAGGACAAGAGAGATAGTAAGAAAAACCATTATCAGCAGTGTTACAATGCTGCTTTTTTCTACACATCTTATAGCTCAGCTGAGGGACCAACTAAACCTGCCTGAGAGTGATGAAAAAGCTTTTCATATTGGTATTGTAATAATGGGTACTTCAAACCGTTTCCAGGTAAGTCAACATCCAGTTTTTTTACAACGTGACAGCGTACTTGTTACCAGTCCTCAAAACAGTATGGGTCTCGGATTAGGCGGAATGTTTACAATGAGACTTTCCAGACGGTTTGAAATAAGGGCTATTTTTCCTCAATTATTGTTTGTTAATGGTAGTTTTCGATTTTATTTAAGGGTTAAA
>CAXSIE010000366.1:0-2312 GCA_964237295.1 uncultured Flavihumibacter sp.
CACGAGAAACTCAAAGGGAGTACTATAGCGTGCATATAGACAAAGACCTGTATGCACGCTGTGGTTCAAAAAATTACTATAAATTAGCGCATGCAAAGAATACTGCAGCTTGTATTGCTACTACAGTTCACAATCCAAACACATGCTCAGCCTACCGAAGACCTCAAATGGTGGGATCCTTCAAAGAACGACTTTCCGGTAATTGAAGGACAGGCCTGGCAAAATGAACTCAAAGCTCCCTATGACCGTCTGCCTGCCCGCGCTGAAAAATTGGTAAGAACTCCCGTCTGGAATCTATCTCAGAATACCGCAGGTGAATACCTGGATTTTAAAACCGATGCAAAGAAAATTGTAGTTCGTTATATTGTTGAAGGTGGAATACAAATGCCGCACTTTCCGGCAACGGGAGTGAGTGGTGTTGACCTGTATTCAATAAATAAGGACGGTGACTGGAACTGGGCGGGTGGCAGGTATTCTTTTAAAGATACTATCGTTTATCGTTATGATAACCTGGACCCTGACAATTCAGGCTATCCCAGGGGCAGGGAATTCAGGCTCTACCTGCCGTTGTACAATAAAGTGCGCTGGCTTGAGATAGGCCTGCCTTCGAACAACTATTTAACCCCTTTGCCTGTAGGTAAGGAGAAGCCGGTAGTTATATACGGCACTTCAATCGCCCAGGGAGGCTGTGCTTCAAGACCGGGAATGGCCTGGACTTCTATATTGTCAAGAAGGCTCGATCATACGGTAATCAACCTGGGCTTTTCAGGCAATGGAAGATTGGAAAAGGAGATCATAGATATGCTGGTTGAGATAGATGCAAAAGCCTATGTGCTGGACTGTCTTCCCAACCTTACCGATACCATTGCCTTTCCATTGACGGAAGTGAAAAAGCGATTAATTGAATCCGTTAATACCATCAGAAGCAAACGCCCCGGCGTGCCGGTTATACTTACAGGATATGCCGTATTAACCAATGATATGAATGCCGCAAAGAATAAAACAGTAAATAAAATTAATGAGGCGTTACACCAGGCATTCGAAGCACTGAAAGCGGCGGGCGTTATAGATATTTACCTGCAGGAAATCAGGCTGGAAATGGATGATACGGTAGACGGCACCCATCCTAATGATCTCGGCATGCAACATTATGCGGAAGCTTATGAAAAAAACCTGCGTATGATATTTCATGAGCCTTCAGGAATCATAACCACAACAATTCCCTGCATACAATACCGTGATGCAGCTACTTACGACTGGACGGAAAGGCACAATGAGTTACTTGTTATGAATGCTGACAATGCTCCCAAGATTGTTTTCATTGGTAATTCAATAACACATTACTGGGGTGGTTTGCCCAAAGAACCGAAAAGCTGGGGTGCGGATTCATGGAACCGGATCTTTGAACCTGCCGGTGTAAGGAATTTTGGTTTTGGCTGGGACAGAATTGAAAATGTTTTATGGAGAATATATCATGGCGAACTTGATGGTTTCAAAGCTTCCCAGGTATTATTGATGATCGGAACAAATAACCTTCAGTACAACACCAACGAGGAAATAATTTCCGGGCTTGAGTTTCTCATTAATTCCATCCGCTTGCGCCAGCCTGGTGCAGGGGTATTATTGATGGGATTGTTACCGCGAAGAGGTCAGGAGCAACGTGTAAAGGAACTTAACAAAGCGATTTTGAAACTGGCCCGGTTGTTAAAAATTGATGGAACAGAAACGGGTGAATTGTTTTTAAGTAAAGACGGCAAATTAAACGAATCTCTTTTCTCCGATGGCCTGCATCCTAACGCAGCAGGTTATAAGTTACTGGCGAATTTTTTAAAGATTAAGCTGAAGCCTTAAATTCTACAATAACCGCAACTTCTCCGTGGCATGGAAATTGAAACATCATAAAATCTAAAACATATTTTATGTCAGAAAATAAAACAACTTACACCGACGCAAACGACCAGGTTAAGAGTGATGTAAAAGAAGGCGCTTCAAATGTTAAAAGCGATATAAAAAATACAGCTAGCAACGTTCGGGAAGATACAGAAGATGCACGTGAAGATTTAAATGCCGATGCAGCACATGCAGGCCATGAAGTAGAACATGCCGCTCATAAAATCGGTGACAAGATTGATGATGTGGCCACAGATGCAAAAGTAGCCTCTAAACAAGCGTTTAATGATGTTAAGAATGACACGGCAGATACCCGTGCGGATTTAAGCAATGATGCTGAACATGCAGGTCATGAAATAAATCATGCCGCTAACAAAACATCCAACAAAGTAGAAGAAGTAGCAGATAAGGTAAAGAATAAA
>CAXSIE010000366.1:2322-4026 GCA_964237295.1 uncultured Flavihumibacter sp.
GAAAGATAAAGCAGAAGACCTGAAAGATGAAGTGAAGAAAAAAATGCACTAAAGTTAATTGGTTTAATTATTAGTCAAAGTCCTTCCAGCCACAAGCGGGAAGGACTTTCTAATTTTAAAGAATAACCTTTAAAACAGGTATATAAATTTAAAATGAACGATTTACTGCAACCGTTATTCTAAAGCATCGATTTTCTCCATCACTTTCAGCAAGTCAATACCTTCTCCTAATACCGGTTTAAAAATATCACCTTCGCTTTTGGCACGAGCTACTGCGTTATGGATATGAAAATCTTTTAATTTCAAACCTTTCTTAACTTCTTCCCAATGCAACGGCATTGATACGGTAGCTCCCGGCTTCGGACGCAATGAATAGGGGGCGGCAAGTGTGGCCTTAGCACGGTTTTGAAGAAAATCAACATACAATTTCCCCTTTCTGTTACCGGTCATTCTTTCTATCGTAGTAAAATCCGGCAGCTCATGGGTAACCTGTGTGGCAATCCACCTGGCAAACAACTGGCATTGATCATAAGTATATTTTGCCTGCAAAGGAATATAAATGTGGATGCCTGTGGAGCCTGATGTTTTACAATATGCAGGCACTTCAATAGAATCTAAAATCTTCTTGGTTACCCGGGCAGTTTCAATCACCTGTTCAAAAGTTGTTTTTTCGCCTGGGTCCAGGTCAATGGCACACCAGTCAGGGTTATCGGGATTTTCAATGGTACTGTTCCAGGGATGCATCTCAATGCAGCCCAGGTTAGCCATGTAAAGAAGGCTCGACTCGTCAGTGCCTACCATAAAATTCTTATCCTTATCATCGCTGGTGTGATAGGGAAACTGTTTGATCCAATCCGGCGCCTTGCCCGAAACATCTTTCTGATAAAAGCTTTCACCTGTAATGCCGTTCGGATAACGGTTAAGCGATTGTGGCCTGTTGTACAGGTATGGAAGAATAAAGGGAGCTACCTGGTAATAATAATTGATGATATCCCTCTTGGTATACTTTTCCTTTGGCCAGTATATTTTGCTCAGGTTACTGAATTTAAGTTCATGTCCGTTTATCTTTCGTATCTGTGCTTCATCAGTCGGATTCAATAAGCTTTTACGCACAACATCTCCTGTAGGTTTAACAAGTTTATCTGCTTTTGAAGGTTTAGGTTTTGGAGCGGTTTCAGATGGTTTCTCTTTTTTATCAGTCTTAGGTTTCTTTTCATCAGCAATTACCTCGCTCGTATCCGTTGCTATTTCCCTTACCACATCGGCGGCTTTTTTATCTTCACGCAATCCTTCAAATGAGGGGTGCCGCATTACGCCGTCACTTGTTATTTCAGAATAGCTCACTTCACATACAACGGATGGTTTTAACCAGGTAGCCGTAGCATGAGGCGGGTTAGGACGAAACCTCGATGGCTTATTTACATCAGGTACTATATTAAAGGGATTTTTATCAGTGATAAGGGGTTTGAACAGTTCCATCATCTCCTTCTGCAAAGTATCACTGAAACCGGTGCCTATCTTTCCTGTATACTGCAGCTTCCCATTTTCAAAAACACCTACCAGCAGCGAGCTGAAAGCTTTAGCTGAACCTGCGTTATTGGTAAATCCGCCAATGACTACTTCATGTCTTTTGTTGACTTTGATCTTTAGCCATTCCCTGCTTCTGTCACCTGGATGGTATTCGCTGTCTGCTTTTTTCGCAAT
>CAXSIE010000366.1:4036-5789 GCA_964237295.1 uncultured Flavihumibacter sp.
AATAATGCCTTCCAATCCCATGTTCATAGCAGCTTCCAGGAACTCGGTAGCGGAAGCTTCAAAGTTTTCACTCAACCTTATTATTCCTTCTTTCGGAACCAGTTCTTGCAGCAGTTCACGCCGTTTTGTTAAAGGAAGGTTTGCAAGGTCTTTACCATCTAACCATACTAAATCAAACACATAATATATAATGGTACCATCCGCTTCACTACGCCAGTTTTGCAGGGAACCAAAATTAGAGATGCCGACTTTGTTCATTACAGCAATCTCCCCATCAACAACAGCGTTTATCCCCCACTGTTTCACAGCCTCAAATATGGGGTAAAATTTTTCGTTGAAAGATTTGTTGTTACGGGAAAGCAGGTTAACCTCTTTCTTATTACACATTGCTACGGCCCGGTATCCATCCCACTTAATTTCGTATAACCATCCGGGTTCATCAAAAGGTTTATCTACCAGCGTTGCCAGCATAGGAGAAAAAGTTTCCGGGAAGGGAGCTTCAGGAGCATCTCCCGTATCAGCTTTTTTCCTCTTTACGGGAGCTGCTTTTTTTTTACCTGTTTTTGAGGGAGTTACCTGTTTCTTTATATCTTTCTCGGCAGCAGTAACTGTTTTATCGTCTGTCTCCGGTTTTTTAGCATCATTACCATATATTTTTTCAGGACTAGCCGCAACTTTTTCAATTGTTTTACCTGAGCTTACAGATTTATCTTTAAGGGTTATATCTTCCGTACCTGCATATTTATCTTTATGTTTTATTAACAGCCAGGAATTTTCTTCAAAGCCTTTTGTTTTTACCAATGCATATTCACCTTTAACTTTTTTGCCATGCATTATGATCTTTATAGAACCTTCCTTTAATTGCTTTAACAATAATTTTTCCTGTTCTTTTTTACCGGCAGCTTTTTCAATGGGTTCGTAAGTTCCCTGATCCCAGACTATAACGGTTCCTGCACCATAATTACCTTTTGGGATAACGCCTTCAAAATCTTTATAATCATAAGGATGGTCTTCTACCATCATGGCTAAACGCTTCATTGCAGGGTCGGTGGATGGCCCTTTTGGAACAGCCCAGCTTTTTAATACGCCTTCCATCTCAAGCCGGAAATCATAGTGCAGCCGGGATGCTGCATGTTTTTGTATTACAAAGACCAATTCATCTCCTTTGCCTTTTCCGCCGGTAGGTTCCGGTGTTTCATTAAAACTCCGCTTTTCATTATATTTGGACAGGCTCATATGTCTAGGGTTTTTAATTTAATGCCAAGAAATGTAATGCACATGTTGTACCAGATTATAGCTTCGTGACTGCCTATCTCACCAGTATCACAGTTGTTTTTTCTATCATCAGCTTTCCTGTATAATCAATTGCTTTACAAACAGCCACGTAAGTGCCGGCATCCGCGTGGCTGCCATTGAAATTGCCATCCCAGCCATGTAAGCAATCAGTTGTTTTATAAACTTCCTGTCCGTAGCGATTGTAAACAGCAAAAAACATAAATTTTTTTATACCGACAGGAAAAACCTTCAGCACATCGTTAGCGCCATCTCCATTTGGCGAAAACGCTGTTGGAATGTACAATTCAGGTCCTTTATATCTTTTAATGAAGATCCTGCTGTGGCTGTCGCAACCTTTGTCAGTTAAAGCATCCAGTTGGTAAAGCTGGTCTTTATCGTAAGTTGCTACCGGATTTTCAATAGTGGCATCGTTAAGACCTATAGCCGGGCTCCAGGTATATTGAACAGTAGCACCTCC
>CAXSIE010000367.1:0-266 GCA_964237295.1 uncultured Flavihumibacter sp.
TTAGTTATCTCAAGTCATCATCAAATATTGCAATGCTATTTAATCATAGCAGGTTAATACCGAATATAAACTCATAATTAAAATCAGAACTGATGAAAAAAATAAACATTTATTACTGGATCTTTACCGGTCTTTTAGCTGCCTTAATGATTTTTTCTGCTATTCCTGATATTATTTTAAATCCACAGGCTATTGTTATGGTAAAAGATCACTTAGGGTATCCAATCTATTTTCTTCAATTTATCGGGGTGGCTAAATTACTAGGA
>CAXSIE010000367.1:276-5768 GCA_964237295.1 uncultured Flavihumibacter sp.
CCATCGCAATACTTATTCCCGGTTTTCCAAGAGTAAAGGAATGGGCGTATGCGGGTTTTGTGTATGACATTACCGGAGCAATATATTCAAGTATATCAGTGGGCGATCCTGTCAAGCAATGGGCGCCGATATTTATTGTAATTATTTTGATAATCCTTTCTTATGTTTTTTATCACAAAAAATTATCGGCCTCATTAAAATTGACTGCAAAATAAATTATTGCTAACCTGCCGGCACAAAAGCAAAGAAAAGATTATTAAGAGTTGAAAGAGATAAAAGCGTTTATGGTAGAAGTTTTTAAAACCAATGTTGAACATCCGCATCAGGCGAATATGCTGATTGCACAGATCCAACTGATTTTTACTAATTGCATAGCAAATTTTGACCTGGAAGATTGTGATAAGATCCTGCGTATTAAATGTACAACCGGTTCTATAAAATCTTCCAGCCTTATTAATCTTATAAATAATTTTGGTTTTCATGCCGAAGTATTGCCGGATGAATGGTTGCCATTTTCATTGCCGGGAAGCAATCAATTAAACTGATAGGTGCATGTTTGATAAGAAAACGATCAAACAAAATCAGCGATAAAATCCAGTTCGACGATGTTATAGGGGCCCTGGATTTTATCACGATAAGTATACAGGTTACTTATAGATCAGGTTTTATGTAGTGTTATAGCGCGATTGATTTCGATGTCATCATTTTGCGTAAATTGATCAATCCATAACGCATCCTGCCCAACGCGGTATTAATGCTGCAATTAGTAAGTGTTGCAATTTCTTTAAAGCTTAATTCAGCAAAATGGCGGAGAATAATTACTTCGCGTTGATCTTCCGGTAAAAAATCAAGCATTTTACGAACGGTACGGTGACTTTGATTTTTCATTATTTTTATGTCAGCACCTTCTTCACTAAAGTTCAATACATCAAAAATATCCCGGTCTTCCTTTGTTTTAATTGTTGGTGTGCGTTTTACTTTCCTGAAATGATCCACACACAAATTATGAGCTATGCGCATCGCCCAGGGTAGAAATTTTCCTTCATCTGTATAACGTCCTGCACGGATGGTATCAATAACTTTAATAAACATATCCTGAAAAATGTCTTCAGCCAGATGCTTGTCCTTTACCAGAAATAATATGGAGCTGAACAGTTTTTCCTTATGACGAATTACCAGGACTTCCAGGGCATGTAAATCATTGTTCTTAAAAAGATTGATGAGTTCGTTGTCGGTTTGATGGAGTAATGATTTCATAAGATTGCAGAGATTTGAGTTTTTATTGGATATTGATAAAGTGAAAATCTAAAATTTCATTTAACCCTTATTGTCTTTCAATTTTGTTTGTCAAAGCTATGAGCAATCCAAATGTTTAAAACTGATATTTGGTAGGAGATGATATGATTAAAATCAGGTTTTTAAATGATATTTAACACTGGTTTTAGAAATAAGCAGCATTTTCAGGATAAACCTTTAGAGGACCCTAACAACAAACATATACCGTTTAATTTCTGGGACAGAATTGATTAAACGCTTATCAGGTGCGCTTATTATTATGAGAATTATTAAGATTCACCTTATATTCAGCTTTAAAAACAATTAGCCTGAATATTCAAGCCGATGAAATAAAAATGACGTAAATTGACTAATCTATATTTACTCTCATTAATTTAATTCTTAAAATCAACAGCATGCCGGAAAGAAGAGAATTTATTAAACAAAGCGTTATGAGTGGAGCAGGTATCGTAATAGGTGGAATGGGTTTAAGTGCAAAATCGTATGCGTCTATTTCCGGCGCTAACGATCGCATCAATGTAGCGGTAATAGGTATACGCGGGCAGGGTGGAACGCATATCAATAGTTGGGTGAAGCTAAAAGATAACCGCAACGTATTGCTTAAAACCCTTTGTGATGTTGACGAAGCCGAATGGGCAAAAGCCTTGAAGAAGGTTGCAGATGGTGGCGGTGCTGCTCCGGCAACAGAATGGGACATGCACAAAGTGTTTGATGATAAAGACATTCATGCGGTATCGTTTGCAATTCCTAATCACTGGCATGCACTTGCCACCATTATGGCGTGCCAGGCAGGCAAGCATGTGTATGTTGAAAAACCTGCCAGTCACAATATTTTTGAAGGTCGCAAGATGATTGAAGCGGCACGCAAGTATAAAGTTCGTGTTCAGGTCGGATTGCAAAACCGGTCTATAAGCAATGTAATGGATGCCATGAAATTTCTTCATGAAGGTGGTATCGGGGATGTTTACATGTCGCGCGGACTGTGTTACAAACCCCGTGAGTCATTTGGAATAGCTAAAGACAGCGAACCACCTGCGACACTACACTACGAACGTTGGTTAGGCCCTGCTCCTTATCGTGCTTACAATGAAAAAAGGGTTCACTATAACTGGCATTGGCATTGGGCTACCGGTAACGGAGATACCGGTAACCAGGGACCGCATCAATTTGATGTTGCCCGTTGGGGACTTAATAAAGATGATCATCCGGTTTCTATTATGTCTATGGGCGGATTGTATGGAATCAATCCTGCTGAATGTTCACAGGAAACACCCAATACGCAAACTTCCCAGTTTAAATATGCAGATGGGAAAATGCTTGAGTTTGAAACCCGTGGCCGTTATACCAACCAGGAATCAAGCATAGGTATCCGTATCGGGAACATGTTTTATGGCACCGATGGTTACGTTGAACTAGACGGCGGAAACTGGAAAGCTTTCCGCAAAAATGAGAAAGAGCCATTTGCGGGTTCTAAGATGGGCGAACAAAAGGCAGCAGACCCAACTTTCCTGGCACCTCCGGGAGGCACCGATCACTACGCTAACTTCCTGGATGCAATACGTTCCGGTAAAGATGAAATGTTGCATTGCGATATCAACGTAGGATTTCATTCTTCGGCACTTCCGCTACTGGCTAATATTTCTTACAAGCTTGGACGTAGTTTACAGTTCAATGATAAAACGGAGAAATTTATTAACGATAAAGAAGCTGACGCAATGCTGACAAGGGATTATAGAAAACCTTATGTAGTGCCTAATCAGGTATGATAAATTTCATTAAAAATATCACTCAGTCCTCAAACTTTCCATCGGATTGGCTATGGCCGTTTTAATTGTTTGCGTAACAATCAACACAGCAGTAACAAATCCCAGCAACAATATCGACAGCATAAAGGGAGTTGCTGTGATATCAATCCTGTACACATAATCGTTCAACCAGTTTTTCATTATGATATAAGCGAGCGGACAAGCAACCATACCGGCAATAAAAATAACCGGTAAAAACTCTTTCATAAACAGCGCTATAATGCTTTTAACCGATGAACCCAATACTTTCCTGATACCTATCTCTTTGGTGCGTCTTTGAATGCTTAGTGAAACCAATCCCAACACTCCCAGTAATACGATGATGATTGAAAGTGCAGTAGCAGTATAAGATGCTTTTTGTAATTGAATTTCCGACTGGTATAATTTCTTTAAAGTATCATCCATGAATTTATATTCAAACGGCGTACCGGGCAATATTAATGACCATTGTTTTTGCAATGCGGCGATTGAAGAACCAAGGTTACCGGGTTTTAATTTGAATGAAAAATAACGGAATGTATTGGCTAGGTTTACATGCAAAAAGATTAAAGGATCAATTGCTTTTTGCATGCTTCCAAAATGGAAATCTTTTGTTACACCCGCTATTGTAAATAATGAATTGCTTCCGGGAAAGAGTAATTGTTTTCCCAAAGCCTGTTGAGGATCTTTCCAACCCATTGTTTTTGCGGCGTTCTCATTAATTACAATTTTTAATGAATCAACCGGAAATCCTTCCGTATTGTAGAATACGCCCGCAGCCATCGGAATATTGTAGGTTTGCGCATAGTATTCATCAGTAAGCATTGTATGCGCTGAAATAGCGGTTGTAGAATCTGCCCCGGCTTTGTAAATATAAGAGGTTCCGGAATTATTGCCATCTGGAACTTCATACGATAATGTAATGTCTTTTACTTGTGATAATGTTCCGAATTGTTTTCTTAGTTGTAACATTCTTTTTGTGCCCTGAGGACTCCAGTCCCGCGGTACTTGTGCTGAAACAATATAATCCTTATCGTATCCCAGGTCCTTACTAAAAAATAACCTGATTTGTTGCGAGATAATGATGGCGCCAACAAAAACAATAGTAGCAGTGCAGAATTGAAAAGCTACCAGTGATTTTCTTACCAGCACATTTTCTTTAAGAGAAGGAAGTTTTCCTTTTAAGGATTCAACGGATTTAAGTGATGATAAGAAGAAAGCAGGATAAACACCGGCAACTATTCCAACTATAAAAATCAGCAACAGTGGAAACATTAAAAAGTAAACCGGAAACTCACTAAGTGACGGGATGTCTTTTCCCAGGATGCCACTGAATAAAGATCTTGATAACTGAAAGCCAACCAGCGCAAATGAGGTAGCGAAGAAAACAAGTAAAACGGATTCAGTTAAAAACTGGGTTATCAGCTGCAGTTTTATACTGCCCAGCACTTTTCGTATTCCTATTTCTCTCATCCGGGTTGCGGACCTGCTTATCGACATGTTTATGAAGTTGATGATAGCCATCAGCAGAATAAAAAATGCGATGCCGGACAAAGCATAAATCATTTTCTTTACAAGTCCGTTATCTGCAAGAAGGTAATATTTTTTTAAAGGCACCAGATACGGCCGCATGCTTTGTGATATCTGGGCCGGCGCATTTCGCTTAACAAGTGATTGTATTGGTTTTTCAAGATCAGCCGGAGTAACGCCGGGCTTCAGTTCAATATAGTTAACGATAAATGGATTATTCCAATCCATATTACGGCCAAAGAATTTCAGGTTGTTGGAAGAAATAAAGAAATTGTTATCGTTTGCATCATTCAGCCATGTTACCGAATTTTTGATCGGTGTTTTCATTACGCCGCTAATCATAAAGTCGTGCCGGGAACCGGAGAAACTTTCAATGGTAAGCGTTTGTCCTACAACATCGGTTTTGTCAAAATATTTAACGGCTTCTTTTTCAGTGATCACCACTGTAAATACACCGTCAAAAGCAGTTGTTGCGTTGCCTTGAAGTAATTTGAACCCATACATATTTAAAATTGTGCTGTCACCTAACTGAATATTTTCACGAAAGCTTTTATCTCCTTTGGAAATGTTGGAAGTAATTCCGTCGTAACGACAATAGTTAGCAACAAGGTTTGGGTAATTATCCTTCAGGGCTTTTGATAAAGGCCCCCAGGTTGCGATTTCAAAACCCTGGTTTTCCTGCTTCCATTTACTTAGGATGATATACTGGTTACCAACATTTTTCAATTGGCTGTTCACCCGTAATTCGCCCCAGACATAAGCGCCTATCACAAGGGTAAAAATGATGCCTGCCGATAACCCAACTATATTCACAATGGAATAAAAGCGGCTCTTGATAATATTCCGCCACGCAATTTTTAAATAGTTTTTTATCATAATAAT
>CAXSIE010000368.1:0-579 GCA_964237295.1 uncultured Flavihumibacter sp.
AGCCAACCTCGCCATTGCACTGGCACGTGAGGGCGGCATGGGTATCCTGCATAAAAACATGAGCATTGAAAAACAGGTAGAAGAAGTGCGTAAAGTTAAACGCAGTGAAAGCGGGTTGATTATAGATCCTATCACACTTCGTGTGGATGCCACTATCGGCGATGCATTAAAACTGATGAAAGAAAATCATATCGGCGGCATACCGATTGTTGATCATGAAAACAAGCTGGTAGGTATTCTTACCAATCGTGACCTTCGTTTTGAAACGGATAAAGCACGCAAAGTACAGGAGGTAATGACTAAAGACAACCTGGTGCTTGCCCCGGAAGGAACCGATCTTAAAAAAGCAGAAAAGATATTAAGACAGTATAAGGTTGAAAAGTTGCCGGTAATCAAGAAAGACAGAACACTTGTCGGACTGATCACTTACCGCGACATCCTGCAGGTTAGAAGTCACCCTGATGCTGTTAAAGATGATTTTGGCCGTTTACGTGTGGGCGCCGCCCTGGGCATTACTAAAGATATGCTGGATCGTGCATCAGCACTACAAAATATCGGTGTTGACGTAGTTTGCCTCGA